>CAVKMC010000088.1:2138-7664 GCA_963657285.1 Agathobacter sp. | reverse complement strand
GCGCGGGCGGTGGTGGATGTGTTCGCCGGGCAGCCGCGCAGGTGTGAAGGTGTTGTAAGGAGGAGCCTATGAGCAAAAATGAAATGACCCCGATGAATCACGACTTTCTGGAGAGTGTATCCGAGGTGCTTGCCCAGGCCAGAAAGAATGCCAAAACGGCGGTGAACCTCGCTATGGTCTACGCCTATTATGAGATCGGCAGAATGATTGTAGAGGAGGAGCAGCATGGTCAAAATAGAGCTGCCTATGGAAAGCAAATTTTACAGGAATTGTCGAAGTATCTCAGTAAAAAATTCGGTAAAGGCTTTTCTGTAACAAATGTAAAGCAGATGCGGCAGTTTTATGTGATTTACTCGAAGGATCCAATGAGTCAGACGCTGTCTGACCAATTTAAGAATCTCCCGACGGTTGGCACTGGTAGGAAATTTTACTTGAGTTGGTCCCATTATCTCAAGCTTATGCGGATAGATAATATAGACGAGCGCCATTTCTATGAGATTGAGTCTGTCAAAAATGACTGGAGTCTCGCTGAATTGAAACGGCAATACGATAGTTCGCTGTATGAGCGTTTGGCTCTCAGTACGCACAAAGACAAGGTTTACCGTTTGGCGATGGAAGGGCAGACGGTGGAGACAGTCAAGGATGCAATAAAAGACCCCTATGTACTGGAATTTCTTGGCTTGAAGGAATTGCCGGAATATTCAGAGAGTGAGCTGGAGAGTCGCATCATTGATCATTTGCAGCAGTTTTTGCTGGAGCTTGGCACCGGTTTTGCTTTCATTGGCCGGCAGGTGCGATTCACCTTTGAGGAAGAACATTTCATGGTGGATCTGGTTTTCTACAATCGCCTTTTACGCTGCTTTGTACTCTTTGATTTAAAAATTGGGGAGCTCAAGCATCAGGATGTCGGACAGATGCAGATGTATGTCCACTACTATGATCGGAAAGTAAAATTAGCGGATGAGAATCCCACCATAGGCATTTTGCTATGCAAGGACAAGCATAATGCGGTAGTGGAAATGACTCTGCCGGAGGATAACACGCAGATATTTGCAAGCAAGTATGAAACGGTGCTGCCGAGTAAGGAGGCATTGCAAATGCTTTTGGAAGAGCGGCTGTCTGAGGAGGCAGGAGGTGAAACGTATGAGACTACAGTTTAAACACCAAAATTTCCAGGCCGAGGCGGCGCGGGCGGTGGTGGATGTGTTCGCCGGGCAGCCTTATCTGACGCCGTCGTACATGATGGATCCCGGGGAGGGGCTTTACCAGGGGGCTCTCTTGGAGGATGATTTCACCGGCTATAGCAATCATCCCATCGCATCTGCGCTATCCGATGACCGGATCCTAGAAAATCTGCGGAAGGTGCAGATGAAAAATCAGATAAAGCCTTCGGATATGCTGGAGGGCCGTTTCAATCTGACCATCGAGATGGAGACCGGCGTGGGGAAGACTTACACCTATATCAAGACCATGTATGAGCTGAATCGGGCCTACGGATGGTCGAAGTTCATCGTGGTGGTGCCGAGCATCGCCATTCGTGAAGGGGTGTATAAGTCCTTCCAGGTGACCTGTGACCATTTCGCAGAGGAGTATGGGAAGAAGATTCGTTTCTTCATTTATAATTCGTCGCAGCTGACGGAAATCGATCGTTTCGCGTCGGATAGCGCCATCAATGTGATGATCATCAATTCCCAAGCTTTCAATGCGAAGGGGAAGGATGCTCGTCGTATCCAGATGAAGCTCGATGAGTTCCGCTCCCGCCGCCCTATCGATATCATCGCGAAGACGAATCCCATTGTCATCATCGATGAGCCACAGTCGGTGGAGGGCAAGCAGACGAAGGAGAATCTGAAGCAGTTTCATCCACTGATGACGCTTCGCTACTCGGCGACGCACAAGAAGGATAGCCTCTATAATATGGTTTATCGCTTGGACGCGGTAGAGGCGTACAATAAGCATCTGGTGAAGAAGATCAAGGTGCTTGGTATTTCCGAGTCCGGCACCACGGCCACGGAGAGCTATGTGTACTTGGAGCGGGTCAATCTGTCGAAGGCAGCGCCTACGGCGACGATCCAATTTGATATGAAGGGAAAGAGCGGCGTCCGCAAGGTGACGCGCACGGTGTCCGAGGGCTACAATCTCTATGACAATTCCGGCGGCATGGAGGAGTACAAGGATGGCTTCGTGGTGTCTCGCATCGATGGTCGGGATGACTCTGTGGAATTTCTGAATGGCATCAAGATTTGCGCCGGCGATGTGATCGGTAAGGTGAATGAGGAGGATCTTAGGCGGTTGCAGATCCGTGAGACGATCCTGGCCCATATCGATAAGGAGCGGGAGCTTTTCTCTCGGGGGATCAAGGTGCTATCTCTTTTCTTCATCGATGAGGTAGCGAAGTATCGCGTCTATGATGCGGCGGGAGAAGCGCGGAATGGCATCTATGCGGATATGTTTGAGGAGGAGTATGCGGATATCGTGAACCACCTGCAGACTCGTTTCGGTGAGGAGGCGTATCTGGCTTACTTGGATGCGATCCCGGTAGAGAAGACTCACGCCGGTTATTTCTCCATCGATAAGAAGGGGAAGATGATCGACTCTAAGGTAAAGCGGAAGGAAACCACTACCGACGATGTGGATGCCTACGATCTCATCATGAAGAATAAGGAGCTTTTGCTGGACCGGGACCCGAAGCGTTCGCCGGTGCGTTTCATTTTCTCTCACTCTGCTCTTCGCGAAGGCTGGGATAATCCGAATGTTTTCCAGATCTGCACGTTGAAGCAGAGCAGCTCAGAGGTGCGGAAGCGCCAGGAGGTGGGCCGTGGCCTGCGTCTGTGTGTGAACCAGGAGGGCGAGCGCATGGATGCGAATAAGCTGGGGAAGGATGTGCAGAATGTAAATCTTCTCACGGTCATCGCCAGCGAAAGTTATGATAGCTTCGCCAATGGTCTGCAGAAGGAAATCGCTGAGGCGGTGGCCGATCGGCCGCAGGCCTTGACCATAGAGCTTCTCATCGGCCAGGTGCTGAAGGATAAAGAGGGCCATGAGAAGGTCGTAGACAGGAGCCTGGCGACGGCGATTTATAATGGCATGATTCGAACGGATTACATCGATGATGAGGGCCATTTCACGGAAACTTATTATAAGGATAAGAAAAATGGGACGCTCAAGGTGGCTGATAAGGTAGCCGACATGGCGGACTCGTTGATTTCGTTCTTTGATTCTATCTATGATGCAAGGCTCATGACGCCGGAAAACGCGCGGAGTGATAATGTGGAGCTGACGGTGGATCAGAAGAAGCTTCACATGCCGGAGTTCAATGCGTTGTGGAAGAGAATCAATGCGAAGACGGCTTATGTGGTGGATTTCGATACAGAGGAGTTGATCAGGAAGTCGATCCTCTCGCTGAATAGCCGGCTCCGGGTGTCGAAGATTTATTTCAAGGTCGAGTCCGGCACCATGGAGGAGATCCATTCTAAGGAAGAGCTTCTCCGCGGTGACGCCTTCTTGCGGGAGAAGGTATCGCCTTATGGCAAGCGGATCGCCGCCGATAGCCGCGTGAAGTATGACCTCATCGGGAAATTGGTGGAGGAGACGAAGCTCACACGCAAGGCGGTGGTGCGGATCCTCACGGGCATCGAGCCCGGCGTTTTCCTTCAATTCAGAGACAATCCGGAGGAATTCATCCTGAAGGCTGCGTCTCTCATCAATGATGAGAAGGCGACGGCTATCATCGAGCATATCACCTATGATGTACTCGATGACCATTATGATACGACAGTCTTCACGGATCCCACCATCAAGGGCCGCCTGGGCGTCAATGCTATGAAGGCGAAGAAGCATCTCTATGACCATATCATTTATGATTCGGATAAGGAAAAGAAATTTGCCGGTGATCTTGATGTAAATGACCAGGTGGCGGTGTATGTGAAGCTCCCTGATGGATTTTATATTTCCACGCCGGTGGGCCACTATAATCCGGACTGGGCCATCGCTTTCTATGAGGGGACGGTGAAGCATATTTATTTCGTGGCGGAGACAAAGGGCTCTATGCGCTCCATGCAGCTTCGAGAAATTGAGAAATCGAAAATCCACTGCGCCAAAGAACATTTCAAGGCCATCAGCCAAAAGGATGTGGTCTATGATGTGGTGGATAGCTATGAAAGCCTCCTGAATCTGGTGATGAAATAGAGAAATGGCTGCACAAATTTTGCGGAAATAAACTGCAGTGTAGACCTGCCGAAAAGTCGGCTGCCTAAGAAAAAAACTCGCGACAAGGTTCGCGAGTTTTTTCTTGGGGAAAATCAACATCTCCTTCCGGCAGAAGATGGTTACGCTGCGGAAGGCGCGTCCTTCCACCGATGACCGATGACCGATGACCGATCACCGACTACCGACCACCGATCATCGCCCACCGACTTACCGATTACTATTTTCCTTGAAATCTTATGCTATAATAAAAGAGATTGTTTTTTTATAGGAGGAACGGATGCGGGTATTGGGAATCGATCCCGGCACGGGGCGCTGCGGCTTTGGCGTGGTGGAGAAGAATGGAAATACCATCACGCCCATCAATTACGGCGTGATAGAGACCTACAAGGACCAGGACGATTTGGAGCGGCTGAATATTGTTTATGAAGGCATTGCGGAGCTCATCGCTACGTACCGGCCCCAGTTCATGGGTGTGGAGACTTTGTATTTCAATACGAATATCACCACCGGCATCAAGGTGGCTCAGGCGCGAGGGGTGATCCTTCTAGCCGGGTACCGGCAGAGCGTGCCCATCATCCCGGTGACGCCGCTCCAGGTGAAGCAGCAGCTCACGGGCTATGGCCGGGCGGACAAGAAGCAGGTCATCGAGATGGTGAAGCGGCTCATGCACATCACGAAAAAGATCGATCCCGATGATGCAGCGGACGCGCTGGCCATCGCACTGACGGCGATCTATCGCATCGAGCATCGGGGGATGGGAGTATAAAGTATAAGGTTCAAGGTTCAAGTATTTAGGTGCAAGGGGCGGTGCGGCGCACAAATCAAAAAGCGCCGCAAGTTCGAAAAATCGCTCCGCGTTTCTATATTTTCAAATTCGCGCCGCTTTCCAATTTGATGCGGCGCACCACATCTTGAACCTCGAACCTCGAACCTTGAACCTTTAAGATGACATACACTAAGCGGCTAACTAAGAGGAGATTTATATGATCGGATATATTAGAGGGAAAGTGGCGGCGCTTTTCCAGGATGCTTGTTTTTTGGAAGCCGGCGGGATTGGCTATCGGATTTTTATTTCCGATAAGACGCGCCAGCGCCTTTCGGTAGGGGAAGAGGCGAAGCTCCTCACCTACATGGCGGTGCGGGAGGATGCGATTCTGCTCTATGGATTCTTGGGGCAGGAGGAGCATGATCTCTTTCTCCTTTTGATTTCTATTTCCAAAATCGGCCCGAAGGTGGCGCTGGGGATCCTCTCCTCCATGGAGCCTTCGGCTTTCGTGGGGGCTATCCGCACGCAGAATGTGACGGCCCTCACCCGGC
>CAVKMC010000088.1:0-2096 GCA_963657285.1 Agathobacter sp. | reverse complement strand
GGAAGAAGACGGCCGAGCGGCTTCTGGTGGAGCTGAAGGATAAGATCGGCGCCTTCTCTGTGGATATTTCTACAAGCGAGCCGGAGATTGAGGAGCCTGTAGAGGATGGCATCACCGGCGAGGCGACGAAGGCGCTCATGGCGCTTGGCTATGAAATGGGAGAAATCGCACCGGTGCTGAAGCGCCTCACCGGATATACTGATGTGTCGAAGCTGGTAGGCGCGGCTCTTCGTGAATTCGCAAAAGGCAGGTAGTATAGATGAGAAATAAATATATCAAAAGCCTGGGCGGCGAAGAGGACGAGGAAATTTTAGGCAGCAAGGGGCGCATCGTTTCCACCGAGGAAACGGGAAGGGACGAGTGGCAGACGAGCCTGCGCCCGCAGCGACTTGATGATTACATCGGACAGGCAGCTTTCAAGGAAAATCTGAAAATTTATATTTCCGCCGCCAAGTCCAGGAAGGAGCCACTGGATCATGTGCTTCTTTACGGCCCTCCGGGGCTGGGGAAGACCACCATGGCGAAAATCATTGCCAATGAATTGGGCGCCCAGTTCAAGGTGACTAGCGGTCCCGCCATCGCGCGGCCCGGGGAATTGGCGTCGATCCTCACCACCCTGCAGGATCACGATGTACTTTTCATTGATGAGATCCACCGGCTGAATCGGAGCGTGGAGGAAATCCTGTACTCCGCCATGGAGGACTTCTCCTTGGACATCGTCATGGGGAAGGGCACCGGCGCCAGCTCCATCCGCATCGACCTGGCTCATTTCACCTTGATCGGCGCCACCACGCGGGCGGGGTCCCTCTCGGCACCGCTTCGTGACCGCTTCCTCATTACCACTCACATGCAGTTCTATACGGCCGAGGAGCTGAAGAAAATCATCGTCCGGGCGGCTCACATCCTGGATATAGAAATCGACGACAGCGGGGCGGAGGAAATCGCCCGCCGTTCCCGCGGCACGCCGCGTATCGCGAACCGCCTCTTGAAGCGCATCCGTGATTTCGCCCAGGTGCAGGGAAGTGCCATCACCAAGGACATCGCGGCCATGGCCCTCGAGGCGCTCCATGTGGACGACATCGGGTTGGATGATTTGGATAATTCCATTCTGAAAGCCATCATTTATAAATTTAACGGCGGTCCGGTGGGCATTGACACCATTTCGGCGGCCGTCAGCGAGGAGCGGGCCACCATCGAGGACGTCTGCGAGCCCTACCTTATGCAGATCGGCTTCCTGTCACGGACGCCGCGGGGGCGCCTGGCTACCAAGGCAGCCTATGACCACATCGGCGCGGCCTTCCCGGGCGAGGAGGCGCGCGATGGCGATCGGTAAAGTGCTCATCCTCATCGGTGTGATTTGTATCGCCGCAGGCCTCTTCTTTCTGGCCGGCGGGAAGCTCTCCTTCTTAGGACATCTCCCTGGGGATATTCATATTTCCAAAGGAAATACAGACGTCTACTTCCCCTGGGTGTCCTGTCTCTTGGTCAGCGTCATCGGCACCATTGTATTGAATATATTTTTTAGAAGGTAATGCTATGAAAAAGAAATGGATCCTATCGCTTGCTCTTTTATCGGCGCTTTCCTTTGGGGCCGGCGAAGCTTCTTTGGCAGCCTCAGTGGCTACGGAGAAATCTCAAGTGGTGGTGCGGAAGTCTAAGAAACCGGTGGTGCGGACCGGCGTGAAGAAGAATGTCACCACTGCAGCCAGCGCAAAGACTAAGGCTTCTCAAACGACAAATAAAGCCACGAATAAATCGACAAATCAAGCGACTAAAACCACCACCCAGTCCAAAACGACAAGGACTACCCAGACGACAAAGAAATCGGGCACGGAGCCAACCATCGACGTGGGGCTGCTCTCGGCTAAGGAGGTCACGCTGGCAGGCCTTGCGGATTTCCGCGCGGAATCCAATGGGAAGGTCATGGGCACCTACAAGAATGGCGCGAAGCTTTCCATCAAAAAAAGCGGCGACGCCCTTTTGGTGAATGGAAAGAAAGCGGGCGCCACAGTTTCTTTCACTACAGGAAATAACAATCCTGCCTTCTCAGCAAAGGGAAATCGCTACCGTGGCACCATGATTGCCATCGCTTCGGG
>CAVKMC010000087.1:0-7708 GCA_963657285.1 Agathobacter sp. | reverse complement strand
AGAAAGAAGGTTAAACAAAACCGGAACAAAGCTAAAGCCATCGGTCCAGCCGAGGGTCAAAAGCGTGAAGCCTTTGCAGAATCTGTGAGTTACATGTTTTAGTGGGAAGGTTGAGTTACAAATTACTGCCTACTAAACTACTTTTCCTCCCTTCCCCTATATGGTAAAATAAAAAAGTCATGTAGGATTCTTCCTTGATGAAAAAATTTAGATACGAGAGGCGAAACATTATGGCTCATTGCAATGAAAATTACTTAAACCTTCAGGGCGCTTATCTGTTTGCGACTGTCCGTCAGAAGCAGGACGCTTACAAAGCAGCTCATTCCAATGCAAATATTATTTCCCTTGGCATCGGTGACGTGACCCAGCCCTTGGCTCCGGCTGTCATCGACGCTATGAAAAAGGCCGTTGAAGAAATGGGCCATGTAGAAACCTTCCGCGGCTATGGTCCGGAGCAGGGCTACCTGTTCCTGCGCGAAGCCATCGCAGAGCATGACTTCAAGGCTCGCGGCTGCGATATTTCCGCCGATGAAATCTTCGTCAGCGACGGCGCCAAGTGCGATGTAGGAAATATGCAGGAAATCTTTGCAGAATCCGATATCGTCGCTATCACCGACCCGGTATATCCGGTTTACGTAGACAGCAATGTCATGGCCGGCCGCAGCGGCAAATACGAACGGGGCGCTTACGAACGCTTCGAATACCTGCCCTGCTATGAAGAATGTGGCTTCAAAGCAAACCTGCCGTCCCATGACCCGATGATTATTTATCTCTGCTCCCCGAACAACCCCACCGGCGCAGCGCTCACCAAGAAGGATCTCACCGTATGGGTACGCTATGCACAGCAGACCGGCTCCGTCATTTTCTTCGATGCTGCTTATGAAGCATTCATCACCGAGGATGACGTGCCCCATTCCATCTATGAAATCGAAGGCGCTAAGGAAGTGGCTATCGAATTCCGCTCCTACTCCAAGACTGCAGGCTTCACCGGCGTTCGCTGCGGCTACTGCGTAGTACCGAAGGAACTGATGCTGGAAACCAAGAAGGGCAAAAAGGTATCTGCTAACGCTCTGTGGGATCGCCGTCAGTGCACCAAGTTCAATGGCTGCTCCTACATCGTACAGCGCGGCGCAGAAGCCATCTACACCGAAGAAGGGCAGAAGCAGATCCAGGAAACCTTGGATATCTACAGAAAGAATGCACAGGTCATTCTTGAAGGTGCTAAGGATGCAGGTCTTGCGGCTTGCGGCGGCGTGAACAGCCCCTATGTATGGCTCACTGTGCCGGAAGGCATGACCAGCTGGGATTTCTTTGATTTCCTTCTGAATGAAGCAGAAATCATCTGCACCCCGGGCTCCGGCTTCGGTCCTTGCGGCGAAGGCTATGTACGCCTCACTTCCTTCAACACACCGGAACTGACCAAGGAAGCGGTTGAAAGAATGAAGAAAGCACTGGCTGCTAGAAAATAAGTAAGATTTCAAAATCCTCGGACTGTTTTCGGGGATCGGGAAGCGCTGATTAACCCATTAGTCAGCGCTCTCATTCTGTAAAGGAGTTTTCATGAGTACCAATCTGCAGATCGGCATTGTAGGCCTTCCGAACGTCGGCAAGAGCACCCTTTTCAATGCCATCACCAAAGCCGGAGCAGAAGCGGCGAACTTTCCTTTCTGCACCATCGAGCCGAACGTAGGCGTCGTGGAAGTGCCGGACCATCGCATTTACGACCTGGCCGACATGTTCCACCCGAAGAAGACCACCCCGGCCTTCACC
Source organism: Agathobacter sp. (assembly GCA_963657285.1). Taxonomy (GTDB): domain Bacteria; phylum Bacillota; class Negativicutes; order Veillonellales; family Dialisteraceae; genus Dialister. The sequence continues at coordinate 5,938 of CAVKMC010000087.1, read as the reverse complement.
CGTTTCGTAGACATCGCAGGCCTCGTGGCCGGCGCATCCAAGGGCGAGGGCCTGGGAAATCAGTTCCTCTCCCATATCCGTGAAACCGATGCCATCGCTCATGTGGTTCGCTGCTTTGAGGATGGAAATATCACCCACGTAGAAGGAAATATCGATCCCGTTCGTGATATGGACATCATCAATACGGAGCTTTGCCTGGCAGATTTGGAAAGTGTAGACAAGAAAAAGACCAAGACCGCCAAGCTCGCCCAGTCGGGCATCAAGACTGCGAAGGCTGAGCTTCCCGTACTGGAAAAGGTATTCAACGCTCTCCAGGAAGGCACTCCGGCCCGCGCGCTGGATCTTTCCGATGACGACTTGGAAATCCTGAAGGAGCTGAACCTCATCACTTTGAAACCGGTGCTCTATGTGCTGAACGTGGCGGAAGATGATATTTCCGATCCCTCTGCCAATCCTTTCGTACAGAAAGCCGCTGCGGAAGCAGAAAAAGAAGGGGCCAAGTGGGTACCGATTTCCGCAGAAATCGAGCAGGAAGTCTCCGAGCTGGATCCGGAAGAAGCGAAAGCCTTCCTGGCAGATCTCGGCGAAGACGAACCGGGCCTGAATCGCCTCATCCGCAGCGCCTACTCCATGCTGGGACTCATCAACTTCTTCACCGTCGGTGAAGATGAATGCCGCTCCTGGACCGTCCGCGCCGGCACCAAAGCGCCGAAGGCAGCCGGTAAAATCCATAGCGACATCGAGCGAGGCTTCATCCGCGCTGAAATCGTTTCCTACAAAGACCTGACCGACTGCGGCTCCTATGCGGTAGTCCGCGAAAAAGGCCTCCTTCGCGTAGAAGGCAAAGACTATATCATCCAGGATGGGGATATCGCTTACTTTAGATTTAATGTATAAGTTGTTTGTGGATGGTGACCACTTATTTTTTATAAAAACTCCGTGATGGGATATCGCGGAGTTTTTTACTGCAATGAACGGGTAGTAGAAATAGTAGATAGAGAGAGCATTTCTAAAAAATTGCTGATTTCTGCACCAAGGAAGAGAATTTTGTGCTATAATGTTCTTTACAGAAACTGCAAGAGGGTATGATTTACTCTTGGGAAACACTGATCAAATCGTTTCCCTTGAAATAGAGTGTATAAGGAGTGTACAAAGTGGGATTTTCATTGATTAATATCGGCTTTGGCAATATGGCTGCCGCTGCTCGCGTGATGGCCATCATTAGCCCGGAGTCGGCGCCGGTGAAGCGCATGATCCAGGACTCTCGTGAAAAAGGGGAGCTTATCGATGCCACCTATGGCAGAAAGACCAGAGCGGTGCTTATCATGGATAGTGGGCAGATCATCCTCTCTGCTGTACAGCCTGAAACGATTTCTCACAGATTGACCAGCAAGGATATTGTCGGCGAAGGGTTGGATGAAAACTGATGGAACCTACTGTAAAGAAAGATGAAGGGATTCTCCTCGTCGTTTCCGGTCCCAGCGGCGCCGGAAAGGGCACGATTTGTAATGCCATTCGTGAGCTCTATCCGGATCTCCAGTACTCCGTATCCATGACTACGAGAGCGCCGCGGAACGGGGAAAAGGAAGGGGAGAGTTATTTCTTCCGCACCAATGAGGAATTCGAAGCGCTGATCAAAGAGGATGCGTTCCTCGAATACGCCAAGGTCTATGACCACTACTATGGCACGCCGAAGAAGCGGGCGCTGGATATGATTGGCGATGGGAAATCGGTGCTCTTGGAAATCGATATCCAGGGCGCTATGCAGGTGAAGGAAAGATACCCGAAGGGCGTCTTCATCTATATCGTCCCGCCGTCGCTGGAAATCCTGTCCGGCCGTCTCCATGGCCGAGGCACCGACTCGGAGGAGGTCATCGAGAAGCGCCTGGCGCAGATCACCGAAGAGCTGAAAATGGCTCATAAATATGACTATATCGTAGTGAATGATGTACTTGAGGATGCGGTGAGAAAGACCTGCTCCATCCTGGAAGCAGAAAGCTGCAAGCTCTCCAGAAATGAAGGCCAGATCGAAACCATTTTCAAGCAGTATATTAATAAGGAGGTCCCCTTAAAATGATGTGTTATCCTTCTATCGACAGCCTGGTAAAGAAAGTAGATTCCAAATACACTTTGGTCACCCTGTGCGCCCAGCGTGCCCGCGAGCTGACAGACGGTCAGACACCGCTCATCAATGGCGCCGCTGATAAGAAGCCGGACACCATCGCCCTCGAAGAAATCTACGAAGACAAGATCACCTATTCTTTCAAGAAATAAATATGGAGTCAGGATTGGCATCGCCTTTCCTGACTTTTGAGTATCTTAGAAAAAGGAAAAGAGACATGTTTAAGGATAAACATATTGTAGTAGGTATTTCCGGTGGCATCGCTGCCTACAAAGCAGCGGGCCTGGTGAGCCAGCTCCGCCAGAAGGGGGCCGATGTGCACTGCATCATGACCGCCAACGCTGCGAAATTGGTGACGCCCATCACCTTCGGCGAGCTCTCCGGCAATGACGTGACAGTGGATATGTTTGCAAATATCATCAAATGGGATGTGGAGCATATCGCTTTGGCAAACCTGGCGGACCTCTTCATCATCGCGCCGGCCACGGCCGACATCATCGGCAAGGTAGCCAATGGCATCGCCGATGACATGCTCACCACCACCATCATGGCCACGAAAGCGCCGGTGCTCTTCGTGCCGTCCATGAATACCAATATGTATGAAAATCCGATTGTTCAGGAAAATATGGCGAAGCTCTCCCGCTTCGGCTACCACTTCGTAGAACCGGAAAGCGGCCACCTGGCCTGCAATACCTCCGGGAAGGGCCGTTTCCCGGCGCTGGAAACCATCATGGACGGCGCAGAAAAATGCATCTATGGTCGCCATCTCCTGGCTGGGAAAAAGATCATCGTCTCCGCCGGCGGTACCCAGGAAAATATCGATCCGGTCCGCTACATCAGCAATCGCTCCAGCGGCCGCCAGGGCTACGCCATTGCCAAGGCCGCTGCTATGGAAGACGCCGATGTCACCCTTGTCAGCTGCACCACGGCGCTTCCGGTTCCTGCCGGCGTGAAGGTCGTCTATGTCCGCGACGCCAGAGAGCTGGATAGAGAAATGAATGCCCACTTCGAGGACTGCGACGCTGCCATTATGGCTGCCGCTGTTTCCGACTATCGCCCGAAGGTGCAGGCCGACCAGAAAATCAAGAAGGAAGACAATGATTTTCTCCGTATCGATCTCACCCAGAATCCGGACATCCTCTACGGCTTGGGCCAGAAGAAGACCCATCAATTCCTGGTAGGCTTTGCGGCAGAAACCCAGGACGTCATCGAGCACGGGAAATCGAAGCTCCAGAGAAAGAATCTCGACATGCTGGTAGCCAACGACGTAGCTATGCCCGGCGCTGGTTTCAATGGGACCACCAATATCGCGTCCCTTCTTTACAAGGACGGCCATATGGAACAGTATCCGAAAATGACCAAAGACGAGCTGGGCCATATCATCATCGAGAAAATGGCGGAGCTGATGAAATAAATAGGTTTTTCGGAAAAGCGCCTCGAAAGAATTAATTCGGGGCGCTTTTTTGATGTTCAAAAATTTTTCTTATTATTACTTCTACATGCATATCTGTCATTTTGGTACCATATAATTTTCTTATAAAGATCCCATGAAAAAGAGAGCTAAAGGAGTGATACTATGAAAGCGAAGCAAATTATCATGGAAGGGATATCAGGATACTGCCCAGAACAATTTGTGTATTATGACAAGCTAATTATAACGCCTCGTTCTATTGCATATGAATTTGAACCTTCTCCCAAAGGCTTTAAAATCTCACGAAAATGGCTTTATACGACTACAAGCCTTAGTTTTGGACGAGGCTTTGATCGAGTCGCCGATGCGGTTGATTTACTGTTACAAGGACCATGCTACTTGGAGCATGATTCGGCAACAGTTTGCTTCTCCGTGACCTATATGGATGGAAGTACGGCAGGTGAAATGTATTGCGGCTTACCTGGGCAATTTGATGATTGTTTTCAAAAGATCAAGGACATGTTACCGCCTGTGGAAGAACCGCCTGAATCCATCAAATTATATTTTGAAAGGAGGAAACTTTAAGAGGCTTCTCTAGTCATTCAAATTCCATGGGCCTCCTTGCAGAATGGAAGATAGGATCCTATACTATAAGAGAAGGAATCATATGCGGTATACTTTACCGCAGGTTATATAGAATAGGTACACAAATGTCTAAAAATTTCTTTCTTCGAGATTTTTCTCATCACGCCCATACCCAGGGGCTCAGTGAGAAATCCATCGCGTCTCTTTCGGAAACAAAATCGGAAAGTACGCTCAATGCCTACGAATCGGACTGGAATGATTTCTGCGATTGGTGCAAATATCACAAAACGGAAGCCTTTCCTGCCACGCCGGAGACCATTGTGAATTATATCAATGACCTGGCGGACTATGCGAAGGCTGCCACCATCAAGCGGCGGATCAGCGCTATTTCAGAAAATTATAATGCCGGCGGGAAAGCTGCCGATAATCCTTGCCGGGCTTGGATCGTGAAGGAGGCGCTCATCGGCCTCTCTCGCATGAAGGGGGCCGCGCAAGCGGGGAAGACGCCCATTTATTGGGAGGAAATCGAGCAAATGGTTTCCTATATGGATCTTTCAACTTTGCAAGGCCTTCGGGATAGGGCGCTTCTGCTCTTGGGATTCATGGGGGCTTTCCGCCGAAGCGAATTGGTGGGGCTTGATGTGGAGGACATCGCCCGGTTTCCGCAGGGCATCGTGGTGACCATCCGGGAATCCAAGACGGATCAGATGAAGGAAGGCCAGCAAATCGGAATTCCTCGCCTGAAGGACGCTAGCTTGGACTGCATCGGCGCCATCGATGCGTGGACGAGAGCGGCAGGCATCCACGAGGGCGCGCTATTTCGAGGAATTTTAAAAAATGGGAAGCCTTCTATGAAGCGACTTAGCGATAAAAGCGTGAATCTCATGGTGAAGAAATACGCGGCTCTCATCGGTCTCGATCCCGCTCTCTACGGCGCCCACAGTTTGCGTCACGGATTTGCCACCTATGCGGCCATGCATGGTATCGAAGAGCGACTCATCATGAAGCAGACCCGCCATCGCTCCGTGCAGATGGTGCGCCGCTATATCAATGAGGCCGACCTCTTCATGAACAACCCGCTGTCTAAAATTTTCGATCAGTAAGAGTTATACACAGTAAGGAGGGATTTCTATGGAAATGCCAAGTATGGCGCCGGCGCCGTATCATGCAGAGAACCCATTTATGGAAATCGCCATCCAAGAAGCCAGGGAGGGGATCCACCTGGGCCACGGCGGTCCCTTCGGCAGCGTCGTCGTGAAGGATGGGGTCGTCATCGGTAGGGGGCACAATCGGGTGCTCTTACATCACGACTCCACCTGTCACGGAGAAATCGACGCCATCCGCCGGGCGGAAAATGAATTGGGGGACCATAGCCTCGAAGGCGCGGTGCTCTATACCACCGGCGAGCCCTGTCCCATGTGCCTCGCTGCGTGCCTTTGGGCGAATATTTCCAAGGTCTACTACGGCTGCACCCTGGAGGACAATGAAAGCATCGGCTTCCGCGATAAGAAATTTGACAATCTCTTCGGAGGCCGAGAGGCTCTGAAGGACTACCTCATCCCTATGGATAGAGAGGCTTGCCTCTCGCTCTTTGAGGAGTATCGGGGGATGCATGGGAAAAGGTATTGATTTTGGTAGTCGGTAGTCGGTGGTCGGTAGTCGGTTCGCGCCCACCGCTATTTTACCCCCTTCCTCTGGAAGGTAATGCTGTTAAGTTAAGCAGTTTAAATACCAGCAGGTAAAATAATTACTTAACTCAAGCGTCAAAATGTAGCCCCTTGGAGAAGGGGCGCGCGTTAGCGGAGGATAGAAGTGCCTCG
>CAVKMC010000086.1:0-7731 GCA_963657285.1 Agathobacter sp. | reverse complement strand
AAAGGTTCAAGGTTCAAGTATTTAGGTTCAAGGGGAGGTGCGGCGCACAAACAAAAGCGCCGCAAGTTTGAAAAGCCGATTCGCATTTTCCATATTTCAAAATTCACGCCGCTTTTTAATTTGATGCGGCGTACCACACCTCGAACCTTGAACCCTGAACCTTGAACCCCTATTCCTTTTCGACCCCAAGTCATTGCGCGCCCCTTCCATTTCCTGTATACTATAGGAAAAATATTTCCCTTATATATAGAGGAGGACCCATGGCACTCACAAAGAAAGCAGAGCGGACGAAGGCCAAGCTCATGGAATCCGCGCGGCGGCTCATCAGCGAAAAAGGCTTCGATAATATTTCGGTGGAGGACATCACCAAAGACTCCGGCGTGGCGAAGGGCACATTCTACCACTACTTCGCCTGCAAGGAGGACGTGGTGAGCGAGCTCTCCAAAGCCGCTACCTTAGCCACCATCACCCGCGCCATTGCCTACGAGGGCGACGCGGTGGAGCGGTGCTGCTTCTATTTCTATGAAATATACAAGGACTGCGAGTGGAATGGCGTCCGCCTGGTGCGCCAGTGGCTCCACGAAAGCATCGACCCCTCGGCCAGCGCAGTGGAGAATGAAGAAATCCTCTGCGGCATTTACAAAGCCTTGGTCGACATCGTCTCCATCCACCAGGGCGAGCGAAAGGGCGAGCTTGCCAAAGACGCTCCCACCGAAGCGCTGTGCCGCATCCTGGTGTCCCACTGCATCGGCGTGGTCACCGTGTGGTGCATGCTCGGCGGCGCATTCAATCTCTCGGAAGAATCCAAAACCTACATGCGCCTGGACATAGAAAATCTTTTGAATCCTTACCTGATGAAATAAAAATCACGCGGCCTGCGGGTCGCGTTTTTTCTTTGCGAGTTAGTGATCAGTAATTAGTGATCAGTGATCAGTACGCGCCTTCCGCTATGTGACCTCCTTCCTTTGGAAGGAGGGGGACCGCGTCAGCGGTGGAGGTTGACGCCAGACCGCAGACCGCAAGCCGCGAGCCGCGTACCTGCCTCGTCATAGCGAGGAGCTCGGAGCTTGGAGCTTGGAGCTCGGCTAGCGTCAGTAGGCATGCTATACAGTAGCGGCGGGAGCATTTCGCTCGCCTTCTCCTAACGCCGTTAAATCTCAAGTGACTCCACCAGAGCTCCAAGCTCCTAGCTCCAGGCTCCTTGCTATGACGAAGCAGGTAAAAGCATTTCACGGTCCGCCGCCCGCCCTTCTCATTTCCGCGCTCTTCTCATATAATAGAAAATATAAAAAACGCGAGGAGTATTTCTAAATTTCAAACTCGCGCCGCTTTTTCATTTGTTGCGGCGCACCTCCACTCCTCACTCCTAACTAAAATCACCATCCCTATTTCCAAAAATAAAAGGAGCTCCCATGTCCAAGAAACATATTCCAGTCAAACAAGGCGAGACACACAGCCTCACGATCCGCGACCTCGGCATTCATGGCGAGGGCATCGGCTCGGTGCAAGACTTCACCCTCTTCGTCCCCGGCGCGCTGCCGGGCGAGACCGTCACCGCCTCCATCGTGACGGCGAAGAAATCCTACGCCACAGGGCGTCTCATTTCCATCGACGTCCCCACGCCCGCCCGCACGACGCCCACCTGCCCGGTGTACAAAAGCTGCGGCGGCTGCCAGATTTCCCATCTCACCTACGAAGGCCAGCTCGCCATCAAGGAGCGCCGGGTCAAGGGCGTGATGAGCCGCATCGGCGGCGTCAGCGAGGATTTGGTGAAGCCCATCATCGGCGCCGCCCATCCGTGGAATTATAGAAATAAAATGGCCATCCCCGCCACCGAAGGAGAGAAGGGCGCGGTCCTTGGCTACTACCGCCAGGGCAGCCACCAGGTCATTCCCATCGACGGCTGCCTCATCCAGGAAGAAATCAACAACAAGCTCCTCCGCTTCGCCCAGGACTTCATGACCCGCCACCACATCTCCGCGTACAACGAGAAAACGAAACGAGGCACCGTCCGTCACATCATGGGCCGCGTCGGCGACGAAGGCCGCGTCATGGCAGTCATCATCACCAGCACAGACAAGCTCCCCTTCGCCGACCTTTGGGTGAAGGAAATGCGCGAAGCCCTTCCTGAAGTGGTCTCCATATATCACAATGTGCAGAGCCACCCCGGCAATGCGATCCTTGGAAATCAGATCCACCACCTCTGGGGCAAGGAAACCCTGACCGCCTCCCTCTGCGGCATTTCCTTCGAGGTCTCCCCCTTCTCCTTCTTCCAGGTCCATCGCCTGCAGGCCGAGCGGCTCTATGAAGAAGCCCTCGAGCGCGCACGTCTCACCGGCGGCGAGACCGTCATCGACGCCTACTGCGGCACCGGCACCATTTCCCTCTGCCTCGCCAAGAAGGCGAAGCGCGTCATCGGCATCGAGATCGTGAAGGAAGCCATCGACGACGCGAAGAAAAATGCGGAAAGAAATCAGATTTCTAATGCCGAATTCCACGCCGCCGATGCCGGCGAGTGGATGCCAAAGCTTTACGAGGAAGGCCTTCGCCCCGACGTCATCGTCATGGACCCCGTCCGCGCCGGCTGCAGCGAAGAAGTCCTCCGCGCCGCCGCCGGCATGGAGCCCGCCCGCATCGTCTACGTCTCCTGCAACCCCGCCACCTTCGCCAGAGACGCAAAAATTTTAGAGACCCTGGGCTACCAGGTGAAAGATGTGCAGCCGGTGGACATGTTCCCCCAGACCATGCACGTGGAGACCGTGGCGCTGCTGGAAAAGGCGTGAGGGGAGAGTAATCAGTGATCAGTAGTCAGTGATCAGGGCGCGTTAGGTCTGCTATCTCACGCATCCGTTTAGCTGTGTAACCGTTCCCCCTCATTGAAAGGAAGTGTTTTATTTGGTAAAGAAAAAGGATGAAATAATTATCCGCTCTAGCGCGGCAGAATATTTAACCTACGCCGCTTCTGTAGGCGACAGCCAAGAAAGTATCGAAATGCGCTACGAAGATGAGAATATATGGTTGACGCAGAAAATGATGGCCACATTGTATGCGGTAGATGTCCGAACCATAAATTATCATATAAAAAAAATATTTAGCGACAGCGAATTGCAAGAAAATTCAGTTATCCGAAAATTTCGGATAACTGCCGCTGACGGAAAAAATTACAGCGCAAACCATTACTCACTGGAAATGATTATTGCCGTTGGCTTTAAGGTGAACTCTGAGCGTGCCGTGCAGTTTCGTAAATGGGTAAATCAAATTGCCAAAGACTATACCATTAAAGGTTGGGTAATAGATGATGTACGCTTAAAAAATGGCGGTTCTGTGCTCACAACAGAATATTTTGATCGCTTGCTTGAGCAGATTCGAGAAATCCGATTATCTGAACGCAAATTCTACCAAAAAATAACCGATATCTATTCTACCGCACTTGACTATGACCGCACCGCCAAAACAACAAAACTATTCTTTGCAAAAGTACAGAACAAGATGCACTATGCAATACACGGACATACCGCGGCAGAACTGATTTATGAACGTGCAAATGCAGGCAAGCCACACATGGGACTTACCACCTGGGCCGCCGCCCCAAATGGTAAAATCGTAAAAAGTGATGTAAGCATTGCAAAAAATTATCTAAGCGATCAAGAAATGCGCTCTTTAGAGCGTATCGTCTCGGCTTATTTGGATTTAGCTGAAGACCGCGCTGAGCGACATATCCCAATGACAATGGAAGACTGGTCAAAGCGTTTAGATTTATTTCTGATGGCTGATGATAGAGAAATACTGCAGGATGCCGGAAAAATCACCACAGAAATTGCCAAAGCAAAAGCGGAGACGGAATTTGAAAAATACCGAATTGTTCAGGATCGATTGTTTATGTCGGACTACGATCGATATTTGTTGGACCTTGAGGAAAGCACAAAGAAATAAATTCATCACCCTCGTTCCCCATGATTTGCGGGATGGACGATGAGACATAAAAAATGGAGATATGGTCATGAAGAAGTTGGGCCTGATTGGTGGCACGGGACCGGAGTCCACCATCGAATACTATAAAGGCATCACCGGCGGCGTGCAGCAGCGCGTGGGGCGCCCCTATTTCCCTCGCCTCACCATCGAAAGCCTCAGTGTCTTCGACGTGCTGGGATACTGTGAGAAAAAAGATTATAGCGGCCTCACGCAGTACCTGCTCAGCGGCTTCCAAAGTCTGGCCGCCGCCGGCGCAGAGTGCGCAGCCCTCACCGGCTGCACAGAGCTGCCCCTTCTATTTCGAAACATGGATCTCCCCGTGCCATACCTCGATGTGATGCAGATCCATATCGAGACACTGATACAGACGATTGTGGACGGGGATTAGTAGTCGGTAGTCGGATGCGCCTTTCGATTTTCTCCTGCACGGGCTTGCTCGTCTTCCTCATTCCCATTACAATGAGAGGGAACAAATTTTCAGCGACTAAGATGCGACTAAGTTAGCGACTAAGATAACGACTAAGATAAAAAGAAACGAGGGATTTCCATGAGCGAATACACGCCGCCATTTCATATGACCGATGCCATCACGAACCTGCTGGCCGCCGTGTGCGAAGAGGTGGGACGGATCACCGTGCTGTCCCATGGCAGTCTGAATCCGCACCTTCGAAAGGAAAATCGCATCCGCACCATCCACTCATCCTTGGCCATCGAGCACAATTCCCTTTCCTTGGAGCAGGTGACCGCCATCCTGGACGGCAAACGAATCCTTGGCGCCCCCAATGAAATCCGCGAGGTAAAAAATGCCTACGCAGCCTACGAGCTGCTGCTCACGCTGCGCCCCGACTCCATCCAGGATCTTTTAAAAGCCCATAGACTCATGATGGAAGGTCTGATTTCCGAAAATGGGAAATTTCGAAGCGGCGGCGTTGGCGTTTTTGATGGAGACGTGGTGATCCACCTGGCGCCGCCGGCGTCATTCGTGCCCGGACAGATGCAGGACCTTTTCGATTGGTATCGCACATCGAAAATCCATCCGCTCATCCGCGGCGCCATCTTTCACTACGAATTTGAATTTATCCATCCCTTCGCCGATGGCAACGGCCGCATGGGACGCATGTGGCACAGCCTCCTCCTGGGCACGTGGAATGAATTATTCTTCTGGCTCCCCATCGAAGAGCTCATCAAAAGCCGCCAGCAGGAATACTACCACGCCCTCGCGCAGTCCGATAGCGAAGGCGACAGTCACGCCTTCGTAGAATTTTTGCTACAGGTCATCTACGACACGCTGAAAGAAATCACCGTCGTCAGCGCCGCGCCAAAAGAAGCGCCGGAAATTTCCGAGCCTCTGCAAAAGCTATTGGCCGCCCTGGGTGATGACACCCTCTCGGCAGCGGAAATCATGAAGCGCCTTGGCCTTTCTCACAAGCCAAGCTTTCGCAAAAACTATCTCCTTCCCGCCCTGGAGCAAGGCCTCATAACCATGACCCTCCCGAACAAGCCGCGCAGTAGAAATCAGAAATACTATAAGAAATAAAATTCCCCAAGCACAAGAAGCGATGATTCATCTCTGAACATGAATCATCGCTTCTTGTGTTGTAGAGTACAAATCCTCAAAGATGCTATAATGAAATAAACCTTTCAAAGCCAAAGAAAACTTTGCCATGTATGAAGCCACGTAAAGCAGAAGGGGGACAGCCATGCCTGAAAGCGATACACATTCTGATATGCTCATCTATACGACCCGTGATGGGCTGACCAAAATCGAAACGACCTTTGATGGCGATACGGTATGGTTATCAAAGGCTCAAATGGCTGAACTATTTCAGCGAGACCGCTCTGTCATATCAAGACATATAAAAAATGTATTTGAAGAAGGCGAGCTCCCGCGGGAAAGCAATGTGCAAATTTTGCACATTGCTTTCTCAGACAAGCCGGTAGAGTTTTACAATCTCGACGTCATCATTTCCGTAGGCTATCGCGTGAAATCCAAGCGAGGCACCGAGTTCCGCATCTGGGCCACCGGCATTTTGAAGGAGTATCTTCGCAAGGGCTTTGCCCTCGATGACGAGCGATTAAAAAAACTGGGTGGCGGCGGCTATTTCAAAGAGCTCTTAGACCGCATCCGTGACATTCGTGCATCGGAGAAGGTTTTTTATCGCCAGGTCTTGGAAATCTATGCCACCAGCATTGACTATGATCCCCGCGCAGAGATTTCCATCGCATTTTTCAAAAAGGTGCAAAATAAAATTCACTACGCCATTCACGGGCAGACGGCGACAGAGGTCATCTACACCCGCGCTGATGCAGAGAAGGAATTCATGGGTCTCACCACCTTCGCCGGCCAGCAGCCCACACTGAAGGAGGCGGTGGTGGCGAAAAATTATCTAACCGAAAAAGAGCTTCGCGCCATGGGGCAGCTCGTCTCGGGCTACTTGGATTTCGCAGAGAGACAAGCCGAGCGTGAGAAGCCCATGACCATGAAGGACTAGTCGGAGCATCTGGATCGCATCCTAACCATGAGCGGCGAAAATCTGCTCACAGGAAACGGCCGTATTTCTCATCAGCAAGCCATAGATAAAGCGACTACGGAGTACCGGAAGTACAAAGCCAAGACCCTGAGCTCTGTGGAGCAAGATTATTTGGATTCCATCAAGCGATTGGAGCAAAAGGCCGGAAAGAAATAAAAGTAATCCATTTCTACGAAAGGAGGCGAATCTCATGCTATACAATCCACAGCTGGAGACATTTATCTGCGTGGCTGAGGCGGGGAGCTTTAGCAAGGCGGCGGAGAAATTATTTATCAGCCCGCCGGCGGTGATCAAGCAGATCAATCTATTGGAAAATAATCTGAATCTGAAGCTTTTTGAGCGGACCCACCGGGGACTGACGATCACCGACGGCGGCAAGTCGCTCTATCGCGACGCGAAGTATTTGATTTCCTACTCGAAGGATTCCCTGGAGCGGGCGAGGCGTGCCATGAATGAGCGAGATGAGGAAATCCGCGTGGGCATCTCGCCTATGACGCCGCCGGAAATTTTCGTGAAGCTTTGGCCGAGGATTCAGAAGGCCTACCCCGCCATGAAGCTCAAGCTGGTGACCTTTGAAAATACACCGGAGAACGCGCGGGAGATCCTGGCGAATATGGGGCAGAATATCGATGTGGTGGTCGGCATTTTCGATGAAGCCATGGTGAAATATCGGGACTGCGCGGGCACAGAGATTTCGAGAGAGCCCTTCTGTGTGTGCGTGCCCTTGTCTCATCCCTTGGCGCAAAAGGAAATTCTCCGTCCTTCCGATTTATTTGGAGAGCGGCTCATGGTGCTCCGGAAGGACTACAGCTCCTCCATGGATGCCATTCGCAAGGACCTTTCGGAGCATTATCCGGAAATCCGGATCGTGGATTTTGATTTCTACAATGTGGAAACCTTCAATCGCTGCGAAAATAATCAGGAGCTGCTCTTGGGCTTCCAAAGCTGGGCGAGCGTCCACCCGCTGCTCAAAATCATCCCGGTGGACTGGACCCACGCCATGCCCTACGGCATCCTCCACGCCAAGTCCCCATCACCGAAAGTGAGAAAGCTGATACGGGCGATCGAAAAATTGCGAGTGGTCGGTAGTCGGTAGTCGGTAATCGGTTAACCGGTAACCGTGCGCTCTAACCGTAAAGGAGTCGGTTACCGGTTAACGGTTATCGGTGTTCGGTAGTCGGTGGTCGGTGGTCGGTAATCGGTTATCGGTCATCGGTTATCCCAAACT
>CAVKMC010000085.1:0-7756 GCA_963657285.1 Agathobacter sp. | reverse complement strand
CTGAATAAAAATTCAAGAATGATTTTTGAAAACGATTTAATCAGTGTTTCCCTAGCGTTAAACGCGGCCCGACTACCGACCACCGACCACCGACTACTTTGGTGTAAAAAAATATTTCCCTCATCATAGATTTAGTCACCACAGATATCGTATAATTAAAAAAGAATTTTCCGTCATTATTATAGGAGGTCATAGGAATGGCAGCTAATAAAGATGAAGCAACCGTAGAACAGGATAAAAAGAAGGCCCTTGAAAATGCGATGAAGCAGATTACCAAGGAATTTGGCGCAGGCTCCATTATGCGTTTGGGGGAAATCCAGGACAAGCTGGACATCGATGTGATTTCCACCGGCTCCCTGGCGCTGGACATCGCGGTCGGCGTCGGCGGGTATCCGAGAGGCCGCGTCATTGAAATCTATGGCCCTGAATCCTCCGGTAAGACCACCATCGCGCTCCACGCCATCGCGGAAGCCCAGAAGGCCGGCGGCGTTACTGCTTTCATCGATGCCGAGCACGCTCTTGACCCGGTGTATGCACACCACCTGGGAGTCGACACGAAGGAGCTTCTGATTTCCCAGCCGGACAGCGGCGAGCAGGCCCTGAGCATCTGCGAATCTCTGGTGCGCAGCGGCGCGCTGGATATGATCGTCATCGACTCCGTGGCCGCTTTGGTACCGAAGCAGGAAATCGAAGGGGACATCAGCGAGCAGTCCGTGGGCCTGCAGGCTCGTCTCATGAGTAAGGCACTGCGCAAACTCACCGGCATCATCAGCAAGTCCAAGACCATCGTGATTTTCATCAACCAGCTCCGCGAAAAGGTGGGCGTCATGTTTGGCAATCCGGAAACCACCACCGGCGGCCGTGCGCTGAAATTCTACTCCACCATCCGCATCGAAATCCGCAAAGCCGACGTGATCAAGAATGGCACGGAAATCATTGGCAACCGCGCGAAGGCGAAGGTGGTAAAGAATAAAGTGGCACCGCCTTTCAAGGTAGCGGAATTCGACATCATGTACGGCGAAGGGATTTCCAAGGAAGGCACGCTCCTCGATATCGCTGTCAATATGGATATCATCCAGAAGAGCGGTGCGTGGTACTCCTACAAGGGCAGCCGCATCAGCCAGGGCCGCGAGGCAGCGAAGAAATATTTGAAAGAACATGAGGATGTGTCTGCAGAAATCGACAAGATCATCCGCGACACCTTAGTTGTAGAACCGAATCATTTTGAAGATGGCGTACTTTCGGAACAGGACTCAGAAGAAAACGGCAGCGAAGAATAGAAGCTGCTACGAGGCGGCGCTGTCCCTTTTGAAATATCGGGACAATAGCGAGAAGGAACTTTTCCGCAAGCTCTCCGACCGAGAGTACAGCGAAAAGGAAATCACCGAAACCATCACCCGCCTCCGCGAGGTGGGCTACGTGGACGATGAAACCTTCGCTGATGACCTTTTCGAGGCCTACCGGCAGAGAGGCGCCTACGGGGATCGCTACATCCACCAGAAGCTGAAGGAAAAGGGTCTCACCACAGAGAAGCATCTCTCTGTCGAAGAAGAGTACGAGGCCGCTAGCGCCCTCCTTCGAAGAAAAGCGGAAATCACGCCGGCGCTGAAAGAGAATTACAAGAAAGCCGCCGCCTTCCTCCTCCGCCGCGGCTTCACCTCTGAAGCCGTGTCCCATGCTTTTCATGAAATCGGGAAGGACGCGGAGTGGGAAGAGTAGGGCGGCGGTCGGTAGTCAGGGTCCGCGTACCTGCTTCTTCATAGCTAGGAGCTTTTAGCTAGGAGCTTGGAGCTCTGTTAGCGGCAGTAGGCATACTATGCGGTAGAGATATAGAGTTCCCCGCTCTGTTTCTTGAATCTGCAGCCAAGCGTGCCTACTGACGTCAAAAGAGCTCCGAGCTCCAGGCTCCAAGCTCAAAGCTATGACGAAGCAGGTAAACGCGTGCCAGGACTACCGACTACCAAGTAAGAACAGCAACTCAAATCGAGCTGCTGTTTTTTATTTTCTGAAAAGTCAAAATAAAAAACAAAAAGATATTGACTATTTGACTTTTGAATGTATAATAGAATACAGAAACAAGGAAAAAGGAAAGTGGTGAGAGCTATGAATAATACCATGTTATCAGACAAGATCGAGAATTTCATATTGGATATGCTGAAAAGCCAAAATAGCGACGAGCTTCTTTTGAAGCGAAAGGATGTAGCTGACCGGCTGGCCTGTGCGCCGTCGCAGGTGACTTATGTGATCAATACCCGGTTCTCCGGAGATGATCGGTTCATCGTAGAGTCCAGGCGGGGGACCGGCGGGTATATCAAGATCGCTCTACGAGCGATACCGAAGGCTGCTAGCCTTCCACCGGGAGCGGTAGCCCAAAATAAGTCAAATAATCAAAGTAAAGTCAATCCCAATTCCGTGGAAGCCATAGAGAAAGGGCTTCGCGGATATTTCCAAATGCTTTTGGATTACGACATCATATCGGAAAGAGAGCATCGCCTCATGTATGCCATGATGCATACCATGCTCTCCTATTGTCCGGAGGATCAGCGCAAAGAGGCGGCGCGTACGATGCTTCATCGCATTGAGTGGGCTTTGAAAGGAGAATGAATCATGCTTTGTGAACATTGTCATGCCAAACCTGCTACGGTTCATGTGATGCAGGTGGTAAATGGTGAGAAATCGGAGCAGTACCTGTGCCAGGAGTGCGCAGAGAAGGCTCATGTATTTGAAAAGGAAAAAAGCTTCTTCGGGAAGGATCCCTTCGGCACTTCCTTCGGCTCTCTCATGAGCAGTGCTATGGAGGATTTCTTCAGTCATCCCTTTGGCGGCCTGACGAAATTGGAAAAGGGCCTGGGGAATTTCGTAGAGCTGGAGGATCCCGGTTTCTTGGGGGGCAAAAGCTACGGAGATTTCAAAGAAAAGCTGAAAGACCATATGAAGAAGGAACCGGAGGAAAAGTCGGTAGAGCCTTCGAAAAAAGAAGAAGATAGCGAGCTTGCCAAACTCAAAAAAGAAATGGCCACCTTCGTGGCCAGAGAAGAATTCGAACGGGCTGCGGAAGTGAGAGACAAGATCCGGGCGATAGAAAAAGGTAGTCAGTGATTAGTAGTCAGTACTTAGGAATTGGAGACAGGTGGCAATCTCGCTGTATCGTCATCCTGAGCGAAGCCCTCGGATCTATTCAGCGATAGCAGTAAGTCTGCCTATGGCCTCTGCAGCTAAACGCGTACTGATCACTGACCACTGACCACTAATTACTAAACCAATACAGTTCAAATCGATAGAAAAGGAGTGATTCCTATGGAAGATAGATATACAGATAGTGTAAAAAATGCATGGAAATTTGCGGCTGCTGAGGCTTCGAAGCTGGGCAGCGATTATGTGGGCACCGAGCATTTGCTCCTGGGGATTGCCCACGAGAAGGATAGCGCCGGCGGGAAGATTTTGAATTCCTTAGGCGTTACGGTGGAGGCAGTAGAGCCGCTCCTTGCCGGGCAGGCGGGCCGCTTTGCTCGTCGGGAGCTCTATGTAGCGCCGCGGACGAAGCGGGTGCTGGAAATGGCGGAGGAAGAGGCCAATGACCTGGGCCACTCCTACATCGGCACCGAGCATTTACTCCTGGCGCTCCTTCGGGAAGGCAGCGGCGTGGCGATGCAGATCCTGGACCGCTTCGGCGTGACCCAGGAGAAGCTGCAGGCAGCCTTTGAGAAATTTATGTCCGAAGACGGCAAGGATAGCTCCGGCGCGGACCTGGGGGACATGGACGAATTTGCCATCGACCTCAATGAAAGAGCGAAACAGGGGAAGATCGACCCGGTCATCGGCCGTACCAATGAAATCAATCGGGTGATTCAGATTCTCTCCCGTAGAAATAAAAATAACCCGGTATTGATTGGTGAACCGGGCGTCGGCAAGACTGCCATCGCCGAAGGGCTGGCGCAGCGGATTGTTTCCCATGATGTGCCGGAAATCCTGAAGGATTGTCATGTGATTTCCCTCAACATGTCCTCGGTAGTGGCAGGCACGAAGTATCGCGGCGAATTTGAAGAGCGTCTGAAAAAGGTGATCGACCAGGTAAAGAGCCATGACAATTGGATTCTCTTCGTGGACGAGCTGCACACCTTGGTGGGCGCCGGCTCCACCGAAGGTTCCATGGACGCCGCAAACATCATGAAGCCGGCTCTGGCTCGCGGCGAGCTCCGCTGCATCGGCGCTACTACTTTGAAGGAGTACAAGAAATATATCGAAAAGGATGCGGCTCTGGAGCGCCGTTTCCAGCCGGTAAAGGTGGGCGAACCGACGCCGGAGGATACCCTGGCCATTCTGAAGGGCTTGCAGGATCGCTACGAAGCCTTCCACAAAGCAAAGATCACCGACGAAGCCATGAAGGCGGCCGTGGAGCTCTCGGGCCGCTACATCACCGACCGTTTCCAGCCGGATAAGGCCATCGACGTGATCGATGAAGCGGCTGCCAAGGTCCGCATGCAGGCATCGTCTACACCGGAGGATCTGAAGGAAAAGGAAAAGAAGCTGGCCTCTATTTTGAAAGAAAAGGAAGCCGCTGTTTCCTCTCAGGATTTCGAGAAGGCTGCTACCTGCCGTGACGAAGCGAAGAAGGTGCAGAGTGAAATCGCGCTGATGAAGAAGGATTGGAAGGGCGCAGACCATGAGCATCTGACTGTCACCGAGGAAGACGTAGCAGAGGTGGTGTCCAAATGGACCGGCGTGCCTTTGGAAAATCTGAAGCAGAGTGACAGCGAACGGCTGCTCCATCTGGAGGATGAGCTGCATAAACGGGTCATCGGACAGGAGGAAGCGGTTCACGCGGTGGCTACTGCCATCCGCCGCGCGCGGGCCGGCATGAAGGATCCGAAGCGTCCTATCGGTTCCTTCCTCTTCCTGGGCTCCACCGGCGTGGGTAAGACCGAGCTGGCGCGGGCACTGGCTGAGTGCATGTTTGGCAGCGAGAAGAATATGATTCGCTTCGACATGTCGGAGTACATGGAGAAGCACGAAGTGTCTCGCCTTGTCGGGGCGCCTCCAGGCTATGTGGGCTATGAAGAAGGCGGCCAGCTCACCGACGCCGTGAGAAAGACGCCCTATAGCGTCATCCTCTTCGACGAAGTGGAGAAGGCGCATATGGATTTCTTCAATATCCTCCTGCAGGTGCTTGATGACGGCCGCTTGACCGATGGCCAGGGTCGCACGGTGGACTTCACGAACTGCGTCATCATCATGACCAGTAACCTGGGCTCTCACCTCCTCAAAGGGGAAATGAAGAAGCTGGGCTTCTCGTCTGACGAAAAGAAGGAGAAGGAAACCTTCGAGGACGTGAAGAAGAAAATGATGGAAGAAGTGAAGCATGTCTTCCGTCCGGAATTCATCAACCGTATCGATGAAATCCTGGTTTTCCATCCGCTGACCGGCGAAAACCTCTCGGCCATCGTGAACCTGATGCTGGCGAAGGTGGAAGAGAAGGTGGCTCACCTCCATCTGAAGCTTTCCGTCACCGAAGAAGCGAAGAAGCTTCTCATCGATCACGGCAGTGACATGGAGTATGGCGCCCGCCCGCTTCGCCGTACCATCCAGAAGGAAGTGGAGGATCCGATTTCTGAACTCATCCTCGCCGGGGATCTCACGAAGAAAGAAAAGCTCACCATCGACGCCGCCGAAGGCAAACTGACTTTCAAAGCAGAATAATAGTGTATAATAAGAGTGCAATGAGTGATCGTTGCACTCTTTTTAAATGGAGTAGTCGGTGGTCGGTAGTCAGGGCTCGCGTACCTGCTTCGTCATAGCTAGGAGCTTGGAGCCTGGAGCTTGGAGCTCTTTTGGCGTCAGTAGGCACGCTTGGCTGCAGATTCAAGAAGCAGAGCGCGGAGCTCTATATCTCTACCGCATAGTATGCCTACTGCCGCTAACAAAGCTCCAAGCTCCTAGCTAAAAGCTCAAAGCTATGGCGAGGCAGGTAAACGCGTGCCCGACTACCGACTACCGACCACCGACTACCGATTACTAATCACCGATTACTAAAATTCTATCCTATCAGGAGACCACCATGAGTGCTAAAAATAAAACGAAATACATCTGCTCTGCCTGCGGGGCGGAGGCTTTGAAGTGGATGGGGCGCTGTCCGCAGTGCGGCGCTTGGAATACATTGGAGGAGACCGTAGTAGAAACGGCGCCGAAAAATTTGCGGCTCACCACCACCGAGGTGGTGACGTCCCGAAAGCCACAGAAGCTTTCGGAGGTGAATCTGGAAAATCACGAGCGCATCCTTCTCCACATGCCCGAGGTGGATCGTCCATTGGGCGGCGGCGTGGTGCCGGGGTCTGTGATTCTTTGGGGCGGCGAGCCGGGGGTGGGCAAGTCCACCTTGATTCTCCAGGTGTGCCAGGCCATGACCGCTGTTGGTCGCAAGGTGCTTTACTGTAGCGGCGAGGAGTCGGAGGCACAGCTCAAAATGCGGGCCGAACGCTTGGGCGTGGATGGTGATGGGTGCCTGGTTTACTCCGGCGGCAATTTGGACAGCATCGTAGCGGAAGCGGAGAAGCTGAAGCCCGACATGCTGGTGATCGATTCCATCCAGACCATGTACCTCGCCGCCAATGAATCGCCCATGGGAAGCCCGGCACAAATCCGCGACTCCACCGCGGTCCTGGTGCGCCTCGCCAAGAGTGAGAATATCGCCGTCATGATCATCGGCCACGTGACGAAGGAAGGAAATCTGGCGGGCCCCCGCATCTTAGAGCACATGGTGGACGTGGTTTTCTATCTCGAAGGGGACCGGAGCTACCAATTCCGCGTGCTGCGCACCGTGAAGAATCGCTTCGGCTCCACAGCAGAGTCCGGTCTCTTTGTCATGGAGGGCCAGGGGCTCAAGGGCATCGAAGACCCGTCGAAATATTTGCTCCGAGATCGCGCGGCCCAGACCCCGGGCTCTACCGTGGTGGCCTGCATGGAGGGACTCCGGCCAGTCCTCGTAGAAATCCAAGCCCTCACGGTGCACTCGGTCCTTGCCATCCCGCGGCGCATCGCAGCGGGCTACGACTACAACCGCATGATCATCCTCCTGGCGGTCTTAGAGAAGCGGGGCCGCATGCCCTTTTCCACCGATGACGTGTATCTCAATGTAGCCGGCGGCTTCCGCGTGAAGGAAACCTCGGCGGACCTCGCCGTGGCGCTGGCCCTCATTTCCGTGAAAGGCGACGTTTCTATCCCCTCCGGCCTTATGGCCCTGGGCGAAATCGGCCTCACCGGAGAAATCATGCCCGTCTCCCGCATCACCCTCCGCTTGAAGGAAGCCATCAAAATGAAATTCACCCATTTCATCCTTTCGGAAAGAAATAAAAAAGAAGTGCTCCAATATTTCAAAGACCATCACTTAGACGAAGCCGCACAGAATACCGTTTTCGTGAGGAATCTGAAGGATGTGATGGAGGTTATACGGTAAATTAGGGACAAGGGACGAGGGATATGGCGCGCTTTACAAAAGTGAGGAGTGAGGAGTGAGGAGTGAGGAGTGGCGGAGCGGCGCACAAATCAGAAAGCGCCGCAAATTTTAAAAAGTCGATGGGAACGCCGGCTTTCCCACTGTTGTTGAAGTAGGGCGATGGCTATGCGGTTCACGTCGAATCGTGGGGGAGAGCATTTATTGAATTTAAAACATGCGCCGCTTTACAATTTGACGCGGCGCACCACCACTCCTAACTCCTCACTCCTAACTCCTAACTATGAGGAAAACGCCTTAACCTCCATC
>CAVKMC010000084.1:0-7920 GCA_963657285.1 Agathobacter sp. | reverse complement strand
GATCTGGATGTGGCAAGCCTTATTCGGAGTGACGCCGGCTTCGGCACGCATATTTCTGATAGCCTTGATGGAGTCCATGATGCGTTCGAACTGTTCAGCTTCTACCGGGAAGCGGAGTGCTTCGTCAGCCTTCGGCCATGCGGCTCTTGCCAGGGTCTCGCCTTCGTGCGGCAGGTGCTGCCAGAGGTGTTCGGTGATGAATGGCATGAACGGATGCAGGAGAGCCAGCATGCGGGTCAGGGTGTAGACCAGGACGTACTGGGTCACCTGACGATCGGTGTTGTGCTGGCCGTAGAGACGGGTCTTGGCGGTTTCGATGTACCAGTCGCAGAAATAGTTCCAAGCGAAGTTGTAAATGCTGTCAGCGGCTTCGCCCAGTTCGTATTTATCCAGGTTCGTGCCTACATAGTCTTCGGTATATGCCAGACGGTCAAGGATCCACTTGTCAGCCAGGGTGAGCTGGTCCTTTGTCGGTACGAAATCCTTGTCGTAGTCGTCCAGGTTCATCAAAGTGAACTTGGTCGCATTCCAAAGCTTATTGGCGAAGTTTCTATTTCCTTCTACTCTTTCATAGTAGAAACGCATATCGTTGCCCGGAGTATTGCCGGTGACCAAGGTGAAGCGCAGCGCATCGGCGCCGTATTTCTCGATGACTTCCAATGGGTCGATACCGTTGCCCAGAGACTTGGACATCTTGCGGCCCTGGGAGTCTCTGACCAGGCCATGGATGAATACGTATTTGAATGGGATTTCCTTCATGAATTCCATGGACATGAACATCATGCGGGCCACCCAGAAGAAAATGATGTCGTAGCCGGTGACCATGGTGGAGGTCGGATACCACTGCTTCAGGGTCTTGGTCTCATCCGGCCAGCCCATGGTGGAGAATGGCCACAGAGCGGAGGAGAACCAGGTGTCGAGCACGTCCGGATCCTGGTGGATGTGCTGGCTATGGCAGTGCGGGCACTCGGTGAGATCCATGCGGGAAGCGCTGGCCTTGCCGCAGTCATCGCAGTACCATACCGGGATGCGGTGGCCCCACCAGAGCTGACGGGAAATACACCAGTCATGAATGTTGGACAGCCACTGGATGTAGGTCTTGGAGAAACGTTCCGGTACGAACTTGGTCTGTCCGGAGGTGACAGCATCCATAGCCGGGCCGGCCAGCGGCTTCATCTTCACGAACCACTGCTGGGTGGTCATCGGTTCTACGATGGTCTTGCAGCGGGAGCAATGGCCTACGGCGTGCTTGGTTTCTTCGATCTTCACCAGAAGGCCGGCTGCTTCGAAATCAGCGATGATGGCTTTTCTGGCTTCATAGCGATCCATACCGCAGTATTTGCCGGCCTTTTCATTCATCGTGCCATCCTTATTCATGATGACGATGGTCGGGAGGTCATGTCTCTGGCCCACTTCGAAGTCGTTCGGGTCATGAGCCGGGGTGATCTTCACGCAGCCGGTACCGTAAGCCATGTCTACGTATTCATCGGTGATGATCGGGATCTCGCGGCCGGTGCCCGGGAGCGCTACCATCTTGCCCACCAGATCCTTGTATCTTTCATCCTCCGGATTCACAGCGACCGCCGTATCGCCAGGGATGGTTTCCGGACGGGTGGTAGCGATCTGGATGTATCTACCCTCTTCACCTACGATAGGATAGTTGAAATACCAAAGATGTCCCACTTCATCCTCATGCTCTACTTCGATGTCGGAGAGAGCAGTCTGGCAGCGAGGGCACCAGTTGGTGATGCGGAAGCCCTGGTAAATCAGGCCCTTTTCATAAAGGGAAACGAAAACCTCTCTCACTGCACGGGCGCAGATGTCGTCCATGGTAAAGCGTTCACGCTGCCAGTCGCAGGAGGAGCCCAGACGGCGAATCTGCAGGCCGATGCGGTTGCCGTATTTCTCTTTCCACTGCCATACGCGGTCCAGGAATTTTTCACGGCCCAAGTCGTACTTATTGAGACCCTCTTCGGCGATCTGCTTTTCTACCTTTACCTGGGTAGCAATGCCGGCATGGTCCTTGCCCGGGAGCCACAGTACATTGAAGCCCTGCATTCTCTTGTAACGGATCAGGATATCCTGCAGGGTATTGTCCAGTGCATGGCCCATGTGCAGTTGGCCGGTGACATTCGGCGGCGGGAGGACGATGCTGTACGGTTCCTTGTCGGAATCCGGTTCATCGTGGAATACGCCATGCTCTTCCCAGAAATCGTACCATCTTTGCTCGATCGCACTGGGATCGTATTTGCCAAGGTCTTTCATATCTGCCATATGTTTCACTCCTAAAAATAAAAAAATCTCCTCCATCCACATAGGACGAAAGAGTGCTTCCGCGGTACCACCTAACTAATCATAATTGATCGCTCATTTGCGTGTAACGTGCGCCACGGACAGATCTCGCTGCCAGCTCCGGGGTGACCTATTGTTTCCTTCCTGCCGCCATCTCAGCACCGGCGACTCTCTTGGAGAAATTCCGCAACTTCTTCCCTTCCCAGCTTTTCACATACATTTGTATGATAGCAGGATTTGGGGAGAAAAGCAAGGGGGAAAGTAGTCGGTAGTCGGTAGTCGGTGGTCGGCAATCAGTAATTAGTACGCATTTGACTGCTTCATCATAGCTAGGAGCTTTGAGCTGGGAGCTTGGAGCTTTATTGGAGTCAGTAGGCATGCTGGCGGATGCGTATTTCCTCTGCCGCTTGGCATGCCTACTGACTCTAGCCAAGCTCCTAGCTCCTAGCTCATAGCTCCTAGCTATGACGAAGCAGGTAAGTGCGTACGAATCACCGACTACTAAATCGATAGCGTTATTTAATCAGCCCCCTATCCCTGTAAATCACCAGCGCTGCCAGGAGGAAGAAGGCGGCGGTGGACCAGAAGACCATGCCGTAGCCCCACTGCATGGCCAAGGCGCCGGAGGCCATGGGGCCTGCCACATTTCCCATAAGGGAGAAGCTGGCCGCAAATCCCACCACCATGGTGCGCTTCTCCGAAGGCACCGAGGAGGCGAGGACCGTATTCGCCAAGGGCATGATCATCCCCAGGGAACATCCCACCAGGCCGCGCATGACGCCTAAGGAAATCACCTCCGGCATCATGTATTGCAAAATGAAATTCACACCGGTCACCGTAGATGCACCGATGAGGAGACTGGTAATCGGCACGCGAGCCGCTAAGCGGGCCACATTCAGAGACGAAATGACGCTGGTGCCGCCGGCCGCAAAAATCATGATGCCCACAATGGTAGCCACCGCCATGGCATCGCCGCCCATCATTTCCTTGATATAGAGCGGAAGGATGGGCCCGATGCCGGTCATGCCGCAGTTACAAAGAAATTGCAGCATCACCATGAGACGCACCACCGGATTTTTCAAGAAATAGGAAAGCTGCTTCCAGAAGGGCTCGCGGTGCTTGCCCTCCCCCTTACCGATGCCCTTGGGCAAATACATCAAAATCGCCAAGAGGCACAGGAGCGAAAGCACAGAGAAGGCGATGAAGGGCATACGATAGCCGAAAATATCCGCCACCAATCCGCCGGCCAAGGGGCCGAACATGACGCCCATGACCATGGCCGCCTGGAATACGCCCATAGCCCATGGCATCTTCTCCTTCGGCGTCACATGCATCACCAAGGACATACCCACGGGGATGAAGCCGCCGCACATGCCCTGCAGCATGCGGAGGAATAGCATTTCCCAGGGCGAACTGGTGAAGTACATCGCCGCAATGACGACCGTCAGCACAGCCACGATGACAGTCAGGGAAAATTTCGCACCCTTCCTATCGGCCTTCATCGTCCAATACGGCGCCGCCATGGACACGAAGAATGGCGTTACGCCGGAAATGAGACCCGCCCAGAAGGCCGCCTCCCCCGGATCCTCCACACCAAGCTCCGACGTCAAGAAGAGCGGGATGAAGGAAATCACGCCGATGATAGAAATCCCCGTCCCTATCACCACGGCGGATACGATATATACGATTCGTTTCCAATGATCTATAGGATCCATAAAGTACCTCGAATGCATAGTAGTTAGTGGTCAGTAATTAGAAATTAGAATTTAGGAATTAGTAGTCAAGCCCGCACTCTCCCAAGAAGAGCCCTCGTCGAGCCCTGATTACTGATCACTAAGTACTGACCACTAAATCAATAACGTTCCCCGCCTCTACCTTCTAATCTTCGAAATCAGTCCCGTGGTGGAGTAGCCGTCCACGAAGGAGAGGATTTCTACTCGTCCGGCATACTGGCGGCCGGCCACTTCTTCCGGTTTATAGTCGCCACCTTTGACCAGGATGTCCGGCTTCAAATGAGAGAGAAGCTCCTCCGGCGTATCCTCGCCGAAAAGCACCACGCCGTCCACCATGCGGAGGGAAGCTAGCATGAAAGCGCGATCCATTTCTCCATTGATGGGACGCTCTTCCCCCTTGAGCCGCTTTACCGACGCGTCGGAATTGAGACCGATCAGGAGATGCGCCCCCAGCTTCGCTGCTTGGGTCAGATAAGTGATATGTCCGCGGTGCAGCATGTCAAAGCAGCCATTGGTGAAAACCACCGTCTCGCCGCGAGCTTGCCAGCACTGTACTTTTTTCTCCGCTTCTTCCCAAGTGAGCACTCGTTCCTCATCGCTCACATGGCCGTCATCCTGCCACGCTTTCAAGACCTCTTGTCTCTTCACCTGGTAGGTCCCCACCTTGGACACAGCGATGCCGGCGGCGGTATTTGAAAGCTCCAGGATGGTTTCCATATCCAGCCCTGCTGCGACAGCCGCCGCGGTCACAGCGATCACCGTATCGCCGGCGCCGGACACGTCGAATACATCCTGCGCCAGAGACGCCCGATGAATCGCGCCATTTCCCCCCAGGCAAGTGATCCCCTTCTCGGACCGGGTCACGAAAAGATAGGTCAAGTCATAGGCCTTCCGGACCTTTTCGCCGGCCTCGATGATAGCCTCGTCCTCATTGGGCACCGCGGTTCCGATGCAATCAGACACCTCTTTGATATTTGGCGTGATGCCATAGGCGCCGCGATATTTCTCCCAGTCGCTTCCTTTGGGATCTACCAGAACCGGCACGGAATAACGACGGGCCAGGGTGATCACTGCCTGCGCCACCTCATCGGTGATCATGCCTTTGCCATAGTCCGAAAGCACAATGCTTCCCAAGCCCTTTTCCAAAAGGTCCGTAAGCCAGGAAATCAAAGTCTCTCTTTCGCCAGCATCAAGCGGTCGCTTCTCTTCGAAATCAAGCCGCATCATCTGCTGCCGCGCGCCCAGGATGCGCACCTTCGTGGTGGTGCGATAGCCATGGGTCACCAAAAGGCCGCTCTTATTGATGCCTGCCTCGTCCAAAAGATGGGCCAAAAGATCTCCATTGGCATCATCACCCCGCATGCCGCACATGTACACATGGCAGCCCAGGGACGACAGATTCGCCGCCGTATTTGCCGCGCCGCCCAGCACATTTCTTTCCGACTTCACCAGATTCACCGGCACCGGCGCCTCCGGGGAAATCCGATCCACACTGCCGGTCACATAACGATCCGTCATCACATCGCCGATGACAGCCACCTTCACATTAAGAATATCCTTCGTCAGGAAACGTTCTCCATCTTGTCTCATGGTTTGCCTCTTATCCATAAAAATGGCTTCGCGACATACCGCAAAGCCCATTTATTTTTTGCTATTCTATTATAGCAGAAGAAACACCAAAATGCTTTTATTTCCAAAGAGCAATGGCTATATCCGCCATCTTTTCATAGCCCTTGCCATTGGGATGGAGCCCGTCGGCATACCAGGCATCCTCCGCCGGAAAGGCCTTCGAGAAATCGAGACACAGAAGCCCCAGATCCCTCGACAGATTTCTTAGGAAATCTCCGTACGCCGAGAGCGTCTTTTGGTTCGCCTCGAAATTTTCCTCCGACTGCCAGCCGGTGTAAATACTCTCCCTCGTCGCCAAAGGCGGAACGCCGATGGTGAGCGGCACCTTTGCCGTCGCCTCGAAAATCAGCTCCGACACCTTCTTCTCTATGAAATCCAGCCGATACCCGCAAAGAATATCGTTCGTCCCGCCCATGAAGAAGCATCCCTCTCCCGCCTCCGCCAGCCGAAGGAATCCCCTCATCTCGTCCGCTATATCGCTGACCGTCGCCCCGCAGACGCCATGATTGTATAAGGAAATAGGAAGCGCCGCGTCTACCCGGGATGCCCATCCCTTCCCCGGCAGCGCCCCATAGCCGGCAGTCAAGCTGTCACCGAAGCAGTGGATGGTGTGGATGTCTTTCCAGTCCATGAGATGCCTCCCAAAAGGATACAGAATAAAGTGCAAATATTAAAAGTGAGGAGTTAGGAGTGAGGAGTGAGGAGTGGTGGTGCGCCGCATCAATTCATATAGCGGCGCGA
The DNA here is from genome assembly GCA_963657285.1 of Agathobacter sp. Lineage (GTDB taxonomy): Bacteria > Bacillota > Negativicutes > Veillonellales > Dialisteraceae > Dialister. The sequence continues at coordinate 1,525 of CAVKMC010000084.1, read as the reverse complement.
GTTTTAGAAATAGAAAGCCGCGTACCTGCATCGTCATAGCTTTGAGCTTGGAGCTTTGAGCTCGGAGTTCGGATAGTGTCACCTGGCATTTAACTACGTTTCGATAAAGCGGACAAAGTGCCTCGCGCCTCTACCGCCCACCGTGCCTACTGTCGCTAAAGGGGCTCCAAGCTCCTAGCTATGAGGAAGCAGCCAAATGGCTGACTTTCCAAATTCGCGGCGCTTTCTAATTTGTGCGCCGCACCTCCACTCCTCACTCCTAACTCCTCACTCCTAACTTAACCTTTTTCCCCCAACAACCTCTGCATGATTCCCGGCTTCAAAATGGTTTCATAGAAAAGCTTCACCGTGTAATCACTCCGGCAGCTTTGGATCTGCAGGAAGAGGCTGTACTCTGTCTCGGACATGCGGACGATCACATAGTCGCCGCCGTCGGGGATCAATGTTTCGTAGAGACCCTGGTTTTGCACGATTTTTCCGATAGCGCTCTCTGTCTCAGGCACCGCCGATGCTTCATCAGAGATGTCGATCCAGTCTGACTCAGCCACACCGGCTTCCAGCTTGCGGATCCGAAGGGATTTGATCTTCGGTGCCATCTTTGCCAGGAAGCCCCCTTTCAGCTTCGTCATGGCGTCGAAGATTTTCCATTTCATGAGCACATTGAGCTCTTCTGCATTTCCTATAGCAGATGCATCGAAGCCAAAATACTCTGCGATCTTCTTCGGGCTGCCATCGGGCGCCTCTTTCTTTGGTACCACTCCTTGATTCAGCATATAGGTGAATGTGGTGTGTAAATCGATGCAGTACACGTCGTCGTATAAATAGATTTTCGCTTTCTCCAGTACCTGCAAATCGCTATTGACAGAGAACCCCACAATCATGCGCGCCCCATCGAGAAGGCTTTGCAATTTTTTCCGTTGCCCATCAGACAATGTCCCTTGATCCGCCGGCTGCTTATATACCTGCTTTCCTGTGCCGTCGTGTATATGGAGTCCCTTCACATGCGGCGGCGCGGGAATATCCAGCACCAATACCTCCTCCGGCTTTCGGATCGATGCATCGGAATATACTATCAACTTACTGCTTGCCATATCGTCTCACCCTATTCATTTCTTATCTCGCTTCTTTACTCACCGAAAAGGTTCATGCTGAAAGCATCCTCTTCCGCCGCCAGATCCTTTTTCTTCTCCGCCTTAGGCTCCTCCGCCGGAAGCTCCGTTTCTTTTATTCTGGGGAAATCTTCGGGCAAATCCCAAATCCCTTCTCCAAAGAGCGGCTCCGATGCGCCTGCTGGCGTCTCGCTTGCCATCTCCAAGCTCTCCTCCGGTAAAGGCGGTAATTCCTCTATCCAATCCGTCTCTTCCATGCCAAAGGAAATCGGATTTTCCTCGCAGTCTTCCGCCGCCTTTGACGCAGTCTCCGCCGGTACTTCTGCCTCGGGATATACGGATACATACGTCCCCACTTCGGGATCATACACATAGTCCACATCTACCGGTATGTCAGACTCCTCCGGTGGTACGGG
>CAVKMC010000083.1:0-7965 GCA_963657285.1 Agathobacter sp. | reverse complement strand
GCGGCCTTCACCATGGCGAAAGAGGTTTACGCCGAGAGCGACGCCGAGCACGGCGGTTTCTTCGGTCAAGGCGATTTCAATAGTGCTTATGCGAAATATTTCACCGGCAATTCGTACCTCAAAGTGCTCTCTAAGCCCGGCGATCCCTTGACCATCTGCAATGTCACCTTCGAGCCCGGCTGTCGCAACCATTGGCATATCCATCACGCCAAAGAAGGTGGCGGTCAGATCCTCATCTGCGTAGATGGCGAAGGCTGGTACCAGGAGGAAGGTAAGCCTGCGCAAAGCCTTCATCCCGGAGACGTGGTAGAAATCCCCGCCAATACCCGCCACTGGCACGGTGCGAAGAAGGACTCCTGGTTCAGCCACGTAGCCTTCGACGCCCCGGGCACCGAGCTCTCCAACGAATGGTGTGAGGAAGTGACTGACGAGGAATATAACGCTTTGCCTGACGGAGACCCTGTATGAAATGTACTTGCTTAGACATCGAAAAGATGGACATCAAGACCCTCCAAAAAGAAAGGGGAAAGCTCTTGGAGGAAATCCACGAGAAGCAGCAGACCTTGGACCAGATGGATTATCAGATCTATAAAAAAAGAATGAAAAAGGGACAAGGGATAAGGGATAAGGCGCGTTTACCTGCTTCGTCATAGCTGGGAGCTTTGAGCTAGGAGCTTGGAGCTCGGCTGGCGACAGTAGGTAGACTTGACGATAGCACCAAGAAGCACCTTATCTGATTTCAATAGCGTAATTAAATACCAACTGACACTATCCGAGCTCCAAGCTCCTCGCTCCGGGCTCCAAGCTATGACGAAGCAGGGAGCCAGCTTATAAACCTTGAACCTATTATGAAAGGAGAATACTATGTGGAAAAAAGTAGCTGTGCTTGGTGGCGCAGCATTGGTGATGGCAGGCCTTAGCGCCTGCGGCAGCTCGGCGGCATCCGGTGCGCCGAAGGTAGAGGCGAAAGCGGAAACAAAGACCGAGGTAGCGGCTCCGACGAACGATAAAGCGGTGGTGGTTTATTTCTCCGGCACCGGAAATACGCGGCGGGCCGCACAAATCATTGCGAAAGCCAAAGGTGCAGACATTTGGGAAATCGAGGCCCAGGAGCCCTACACCGATGCGGATCTCAACTACCGCGACAATAGCAGCCGCTGCGTGAGAGAACACAACGATCGTTCCATCAAGCCGGCCATCGCAGGCGACGTGCCCGGCTGGGATTCTTACACCACCGTATTCCTGGGCTACCCCATCTGGTGGGGCGAAGCGCCGAATATCGTATACCATTTCGTGGAGACCCATGACTTCACCGGCAAGCGCGTCATTCCCTTCTGCACCTCCGTTTCCAGTGGCGTAGGGGAAAGCGACTCCCTCTTAGCTGAGACCGCCAAGACCGGCGACTGGCTCGGCGGTACCCAATTCTACAGCCGCGTAGGCGAGAGTGAATTGGTGGATTGGGCGAAGCGGTACTAAGGAAGGGATAAGGCGCTTTTGACTGCTTCGCTATAGCTAGGAGCTTTGAGCTATGAGCTTGGAGCTCTTATGGTGTCGCGTGGCATTTAATCACGATATCGAAATTGGGCAAAAGAATTCTCCATCCTACCGCCAAGCATGCCTATTGTATCCAATCGAGCTCCAAGCTCCTAGCTCCAAGCTCCTAGCTATGACGAATCCGGTACGTGGGCTTTATCCCTGTTTCTCCTTACAAATTTTACCTTGACATTATTGAAACATGCTTTATAATATAAACATGTTCTAATTCCTTGGGCGGAGTAGAATAAACCATTGCCCTTGCAGATTGCGTTTTCTGCGGCGCGGCGCCCGGAGGGGCTTCCCCTCAGCAGTTTCCCCATAACTGTGGACGCCCAAAGCGTTCTCGCGTCTCCTGGGCGGAAAAGGAGCGGGTCTCCCCTAAAATCCCGCTCCTTTTTCTATTGGGTGAGACGTAAGAACGGTAGAGGTTTAGTAATTAGGAATTAGTGATCAGTAATTAGGACGCATTTGACGCTGGTACACACATAGCGACATTGGCGAAATATATGCACTGCCGTTAAACGCGTCCTGATCACTAATTACTGATCACTAATTACTAACCCCCTATCGTTATTCCCTCAACTTATAAACATATAAAAAATAATGTTACACTTTTCAAGTTTTTTTCTTGCAGGAAGGGCAAGACTTTTTTTCTGATTTGTCTTATAATAAATAGGAACGGATTGCATATTTCTCAATAGAGGGACACAAAAGTGCTCTTGATTTTAGCTTGCAAAATTGACAATATGTTTTAGCTTATTTTATAATGACAGGGAGGCTCTAAAAATAATTTTTACATTATGTTGGGGTAGAGCTCACTGGCAATTTCCTGTATAGGCAAGCTGGGAAGATTCATGAAAAGGGGACATAATCATGGAACAATCAGAAACTAGGTCGACGCGGATGCAAGGGGTACGCGACAAAATCTTGACCGTAGCGAAAAGGCTCTTTATAGAGCAGGGCTACAAGAAGACTACGATTCGCCAAATCGTGCAGGAGTCGGGCGTCACATCCGGAAGCATTTATAATTTGTTCGAAAATAAGGACGCCGTCTTTGCGGCCATCGTAGATGAGCTTTTGGATTTCATGATCCATCAAGTGGAAGAAGAAATGGCGGATGAGGACATGGTGTCTCGCTATGCTGCTCTCTTGGGCGTGGAGTGGTACTCCATCGAGAAGGAGCCCATCCTTCGGGAACTGTACTATGAAGCCTACACGGAGCCGCAGATTTTTGAAGCCATCATTCGCAAGAACATGGACTTGGCACGGTACTATCTGCAGGACGCAGATCTCATCGGCGATTTTCGTCCGGAGGATCTCTACGCTCGCATGGTGATGACCAAGGGGGCTATGCTGGGATTCATTGAATTCTTTGCTTTCGAGCATGTAGGCGATGTGAGAAATCTGCGTCGCGAGCTGGCCAATATCACCTTCCTCAGTGTGGGGCTGAAGAAGAAGGATATCAAGGAGCTCTATCGGTTCATTTTGAATCATGGTCCGAAATTTGAGGAAATGGCTTCGCAGGTGCTGCAGTCTATCCGATGAATACAGTGTATGCAAATAATAAAAAAAGCGCTCACAGGTGTGCGGCGCTTTTTCTTTGCCTTTTTCGAAAAATATTTCAAAAAAATTCCATTTAGGACTTGCACATTTATGCAAAGCGCTGTATAATTATCACATCGTCACAAAGCCTATGTGAAGGGCTGATGAAATTGTCTATATTTATTTGGAAAGGCGGCATATATCATGACTGATATCAAAAGTGTAAAGAAAGTTGTTCTCGCGTATTCCGGTGGCCTCGACACCTCCGTTATCATTCCCTGGCTGAAAGAAAATTATGGCTGCGAAGTTATCGCTGTCACCGTAAACCTGGGCCAGCCGGAAGACTTCGATGCGATCCACAAGAAAGCATTGGCATCCGGCGCTGAAGTGGCTGAAACCCTGGACGTGCGCAAAGAATTCATTGAAGAATATGCATACAAGGTTCTGCAGGCTGATGGCCGTTATGAAGGCAAGTACCTCCTGGGCACCTCCTTTGCTCGTCCGCTCATCGGCAAATGTTTGGTAGACATGGCAAAGAAATATGGCGCTGATGCCATCTGCCACGGCGCTACCGGCAAGGGCAATGACCAGGTTCGTTTCGAACTGACCATCAAGGCTCTGGCTCCGCACATGAAGATCATCGCTCCATGGCGTATCTGGGATATGAAGTCCCGTGAAGATGAAATGGCATACGCTGAAGCTCATGGCGTGCCGATCGATAAATATGATGAAAAGCAGACCGATGAAGAAAAGGCTGCTCAGAAATATCCGTACTCCATGGACTGGAACATGTGGCATCTGTCTCACGAAGGCGACGACCTGGAAAATCCGGCCAACGCTCCGCACAAGGATATGTACCTCGTCACCTGCGATCCGGAAGAAGCTCCGGATAAGCCGGAAATCGTGACCATCGATTTCGAACAGGGCAAACCGACCGCTGTCAATGGCAAGAAGATGGACGGCGTAGAGCTGGTAAATACCCTGAATGCTATCGGCGCTCGTAATGGCATCGGCATCGATGACCTGGTAGAAAACCGTCTGGTAGGCATGAAGTCCCGCGGCGTTTACGAAAATCCATGCGGCTCCATCCTCTTTTACGCACACACCGAACTGGAACGCCTGTGCCTCGACCGCGCGACCTTCCATTTCAAAGAAGTAGCTGCAGTGAAATACTCTGAACTGGTTTATGATGGCATGTGGTTCGCTCCGCTCCGTGAAGCGCTCCAGGCTTTCGCTGACAAGACCTCTGAAACCGTCACCGGCACCGTATCCCTGCGCCTCTACAAGGGCAACATCATGTCCAACGGCGCTACCAGTGCTTACTCCCTCTACAATGAAGAATTCGTCACCTTCGGTGAAGACGATGTATACAACCAGGCTGACGCTGAAGGCTTCATCAACCTCTTCGGCCTCCCGCTCACCATCCGTGCCCTGATGAAGGAGAAAAACGAAAAATGAGTGATATGATGTGGGGCGGCCGCTTCACGAAAGCGGAGGAAAAGAATGCGCTCGATTTCAACGCATCCATTTCCTATGACTGCCGGATGTATCGCGAAGATATCGCCGGCTCCATAGCCCATGCGAAAATGCTGGCAGCCCACGGCATCATTTCTGAAGAAGATCGGGAAAAGATCACCGAAGGCCTGCAGCAAATCAAAAAAGAAATCGATGAAGGAAAATTTGATTTCTCCATCGAGCTCGAAGACATTCACATGAATATCGAGAAACGGCTCACCGATGCTATCGGTGATGCCGGGGCTCGTCTCCATACCGCCAGAAGCCGCAACGACCAGTGCGCACTGGACCTTCACATGTACATGAAGCGCCAGATCGGCCGCCTGTCGGAAAAGCTTATCGCTGTGATCGATGCTTTGGTTTCTGCTTCGAAGAAATACCAGGACGTGATCCTGCCGGGCTACACGCACATGCAGCGTGCGCAGCCGGTGCTCTTTGCACACCACATGCTGGCCTACGCCGCTATGCTGGAAAGAGACTTCAAGCGTCTCGAGGACTGCTACGAGATGTGCAACATGTCGCCCATCGGCGCTTGCGCCCTCGCCGGCACCACCTACCCGACTCATCCGGAGGAGGAAGCGAAGGATCTTCACTTTGCCTCTGTTTATGGAAATAGCTTGGACGCTGTGTCGGACCGGGACTACCTTTTGCAGTTCCTCTCCTTCGCATCCATCTGCGCTATGCATCTCTCTCGTCTGTCTGAAGAATTCATTTATTGGAGCACCAGCGAATTTGAATTCATCGAGCTTGACGATGGCTACTCCACCGGCAGCTCCATCATGCCACAGAAGAAAAATCCGGACATGTGCGAGCTCATCCGCGGGAAGACCGGCCGCGTCTATGGCCACCTCATGGGTCTTCTGACCGTCATGAAGGGACTGCCTCTGGCCTATGACAAGGACATGCAGGAAGACAAGGAAGGTGTCTTCGACGCTATCGATACCCTCTACTTCGCTTTAGACATTTACGCCGGCATGATTTCTACCATGACCGTCAATGGCGACCATACCCGCGAAGTGCTCGAGCACGACTTCTCCAACGCCACCGACATGGCTGACTACCTGGCCAAGAAGGGGCTTCCCTTCCGTCAGGCCCACGCCGTCGTAGGCAGCGCGGTGCACTACTGCATCGAGCATCACAAAGTCCTTCTGGACCTTACTATGGAAGAATTCCAGTCCATGAGCCCACTCTTTGAAGCGGACATCCTGGACGCTCTCAAAATAGAAAATTGTGTCAAACATCGTGAAAGCTACGGCGGCACCGGCCCGAAGTCTGTGGAAAGACAGCAGGCTCATATGACGGACGCCATCGGAGCCATGAAGCAGCTGACCGAAGCCTGGAAAGAAGAAATGGCATTCCTCGGCTGATCCCTACGAAACCACGGCGGTTCCGCCTGGTATAGACAATTTCACACGCGAAAAGCCCATCGGGTTCCGATGGGCTTTTCGTGTGGTTTTAGTTTTTAGTGATCAGTGATTAGTAATTAGTACGCGTTTAAGGGAAGTGAGCCGTTGTGTGTATGCCTTCTTCTCTGAAGAAGGTGCCCGAAGGGCGGATGATGCTCAGTAGTTCATTATTGGAATACATCTTTAGCTAAGTGGATTTAAATGTATCTATGTCGCTGACAGTAAATGCGTACTATACTGACTACTGATCACTGAACACTGACCACCGACTACCGCTCCGGCGGCAGTCCTGCGTATTCTCTCGCAAAGTCAGAGAAGTTATCGATGATGTATTTCCGAAGCATTTCCGCCGGCGGGGAGAGCTTCTCGCCTTTTTTCCAGGAGAGGCTGATGTAGCGAGAGCAGCTGGGGGTGGCGATGGGGACTAAGGCCACGTGGTCACCGCCTACACCGTGCCAAGTGATGCGGGGCGCGAAGGAAACGCCAAGGCCTGCGCGGATGAATTCACGGACCGTCATGGGGCTGTCGGATTCCAAGACTACATGAGGCACGAAGCCGGCCATGCGGCAGTAGAAGTCGGTGATGGTGCGAAGGCTGGAGCCTGCTTCCAGGGAAATAAAGCCCGCCTTTTCGAATTCGTCCAGATTAACGGACGATTTCCTTGCATGGGGGTCCGTGTCAGGCATAGCCAGCATGATGTCTTCTTTCAGGAGCGTGACCGAGTGGTCATTCTCGATGGGATTGATGGAGGACGACAGGAAAAGATCCACATGATTCTGGTTCTGCTGGCCCGGCTTGTTATGCTGCTGCAGGATTTCGAAACGAATATCCGGATGCTCCTGGCGGAAGCGGGTGAGGAAGGCCGGGATGATCATGGAAGCGGCGAAGAGGGAAATGGTGACCGTCAGCTTCTGGGCTTCCTTGGTATCTGCCAGCTCCTTCTGGGCACCGTGGAGCTCCTGCATGATGCGGTTCGTATGGCGCAGGAGAATTTCGCCGTAGCGAGTGAGGACGATATTTCTTCCACTTCTGGAAAACAGCGGCACCCCCAGCTCGGTTTCCAAGACCTTGATGGTGTGAGACAAGGATGGCTGAGAAATATGAAGCGCTTCGGCCGCGCGGGTCAGGTGCTGCAGCTCGGCGGTCTTCTGAAAGTAGCTCAAAGCCAAGAGTGTCAATTTCATGATAACCTCCAAATGATAGACAATGGATGGATAGAACCTATTCTGATAATCATTATACTCGCCCATATATGAATAATCAATCAATAGATACTTTCATGCATTGAGATTTAAGAATAAATAGCCAAAAGAAGGAAACCAGACGGAAAAGATTTGAAATAATCAAGAAAAGTACGATGAAATGGGAATATTTCCTATAAAGAGCAGGAATAATGAATAAGGGAAATCATAAATAAAAGCAATGGGATTGATAGAAGGGAAGAAGGGTTCGCGGTTCAAGGTTCAGGGTTCAAGGTTCAAGGATATGGCGTACTTTATGGCGGTCCACTTAATGCTTTAAGTTTTTCCACGGAAATGGAATATGTATTGTATAATGAAAAGAGATGAGTCGGGAGGAAGATCATAAATTGATACAGGACGCTGCAGGTGTGAGTACCTGACTACTAACTACTAAATTCTGATCACTGATCACTAAACCCCAAGCGGAAGGAGCTGCTACCTTATGAAAAAGAAAATGAAAATAGAAATGACCAAGCCCGAGCGCATTGCTGCTGCTATTCATGGAGAGGCGGTGGATCGGGTGCCTTACTCTCTGTGGTCTCATCTGCCGATGATCGATTTGGATCCGGTAGAAAACGCAGAGAAGACTTATGAATTTTATAAGACCTACGATGTGGATATTTTGAAAACCATGAATAATGGCATGTACAGCATCGAGGACTTTGGCGCTACGGTGGATTACTCGGACATTCCCAAAGGCGGCGTGGCGAAGATCACCTCCACGC
>CAVKMC010000082.1:0-8057 GCA_963657285.1 Agathobacter sp. | reverse complement strand
TAGGTTCAAGGGGAGGTGCGGCGCACAAATCAGGAAGCGCCGCAAGTTTGAAAAGTCGACTCACATTTTCATATTTCAAAACTCACGCCGCTTTTTAATTTGATGCGGCGTACCTTCCCTTGAACCTTGAACCTTGAACCCTTTTTGATTTCCCTACAACTACATAAATTCCCCATAGTAAAAGGAGTAGCCAATGGCTACTCCTTTTACTAATTCGTTAAATGTCTAGCGGTAGTGATGACGACTGAGCGCGATTTGACGTCTGCCAACTTCCACCGCTTCGCGCCCTCCCTCCTTCCGAAGGAAGAAGGTGCACGAAGCGGAAGGCGCGTCCTGACTACTGATTACTAATTACTGACCACTAAACACTACACCAGCTTGCTGAAGTCGCCCCAGGTCTGGAAGAGGGCCAGCGTCTGGAGGAGCTGGGAGATGCGGTTTGCTTTCACCGCTTCATCGTCCACCATGACCATTACATTATCCAGGTAGTCATTGATGGGCTGGGTGAGTTCCTTCAGAGCCGGGAGGGCTTCGCCGTATTGGTATTCCGCAAAGAGTGGGAGGGCTTTTGCTGCAGCGGCTTCGTAAGCGTCCAGGAGTTTCTTTTCCACGTCCTCTGCAAAGAGAGCCGGGTCTACAGCGCCGCCGGATTTCCCTTTGGTGATGTTGAAGAGACGGGTCACGGCCTGGCGCAGGTCAGCTTCGTCCTTCAGGTGGCTTTCTGCCATAGAGCGAGCCTTCAGGAAGAGAGCATACACATCATCCACCGGGCCGGCGAGGACGGCGTCGATGATGTCGTAAGCGATGCCTTCATCCAGCATAATGGCTTTGATGCGCTGACGGAAGAAATCTTCGATCTGGGAGAGGACGGTCTTCTTCGCATCCTCTTCGCCCGGAAGGAGAGCGAGCGCGGCAGCGATGCCATTTCTGAGGTCCCAATGGATTTTCCCATCCACCATAATATTCACTGCGCCGATGGTCTGACGGCGAAGGGCGAAGGGATCCTGGGAGCCGGTGGGGATGAGGCCGCGGAGGAAGGTAGCAGCCAGGTTGTCCAGCTTATCCGCCAGGGACAGCGCACGGCCGATAGACTGCTGCGGCAGGATGTCGCCGGAGAAGCGCGGCATGTACTGCTCAAAGATGGCCTGGGCTACATTCGCCTTTTCGCCATCGAGGAGAGCATATTCCTTGCCCATTTCGCCCTGGAGTTCCGTGAATTCGGTGACCATGCCGGTAGCGAGGTCAGACTTGGAGAGGAAGGCTGCGCGGTCAGCGTCAGCGGCTTCTTCCGCAGTGAAGCCCCAATCAGCGCCGATGGAGGCGGTGAGCTTCTGCAGGCGGTCAGCCTTGTCGCGCATGTCGCCCATGCCTTCCTGGTAGTTGATGCGGGTCAGGTTTTCGCGGTGGCCTTCCAGGCTCTTCTTGCGATCGTTTTCGAAGAAGAATTTCGCATCGTCCAAGCGAGCGCGGAGCACCTTTTCATTGCCGTGCTGTACATTTTCGAGGGCCTTGGTGCCGCCATTTCTGACAGTGAGGAAATAAGGCATCAGAGAGCCGTCTTCATTTCTGACCGGATAGTATCTCTGGTGATCTCTCATCGGAGTCACCACAGCCGGTACCGGAAGCTTCAGGAATTCATCATCGATGCGACCGTAGAGCGGTGTCGGGTATTCGACCAGGTAATTGATTTCTTCCAGCAGGTCGGCGTTGTGCCATACATGGCCGCCCAATTCCTTCGCTACCTTGAGGAGGCCTTCCTTGATGAGCTCGCGGCGTTCGTCCTGGTCTACGATGACGAAGGCCTGTCTCATGGTTTCCTGATAGGACAGCGGGTCGGAAATCACCACATCTTCCTTGCAGAGGAAACGGTGACCGCGGCTCACATTGCCGCTCTTCACGTGAGCGAATTCCATGGGGATCACCTGGTCGTCGCAGAGAGCGATGATCCAGCGTACCGGACGGATGAAGTGCGCTTCTTCGTCAGCCCAACGCATGCTTCTAGCAAAGCTCAGGCCGGTGATGAGAGAGGTGAAAAGAGCCGGCAGGACCTCTTCTACCTTCTTGCCCTGGCTCACTACATGAGCCCAGGTGTAGTCCCCTTCCTTCACCAATTCCGAAGCGTCGATGCCCTGACCTCTAGCGAAGCCCTGAGCGGCGCGGGTCGGATTTCCATCGGCGTCGAAAGCTGCCTGGATGGAGGGGCCGCGCTTTTTGATTTCCTCATCCGGCTGACGGTCGGATGCGCCCTTCACCAGCACAGCCAGTCTTCTCGGGGTAGCGTAGATGGTGATGGATTCGGTGGAAATACGATTTTCTGCAAACTGGGAAGCGGAGAGAGCCTTCAGCTGATCCACTACGCCGGACATAATATTGGCCGGCATTTCTTCGGTGCCGATTTCCAAAAGAAGATTCTTACTCATTCTGCTTCGCCTCCTTTAAGCATGGGGAATCCCAATTCCTTGCGTTTCTTCAGCCAAGCCTTCGCGCACATGCGAGCCAGATTTCTCACGCGGGAAATATATTCCGTGCGTTCCGACAGGGAAATGGCGCCGGCAGCGTCCAAAAGGTTGAAGGAATGGGAGCATTTCAATACATAGTCATAAGCCGGAAGGACCAGGCCTGCCTTGACCACCTTCTGCGCTTCCTTCTCGTACATATCGAAAAGCTTGAAGAGCATGTCGTGGTCAGAAAGCTCGTAGCTGTAGACGGACTGTTCGTATTCATTCTGGTGCCAGATGTCGCCGTAGGTGACGCCGTCTGTCCATTCCAGATCGTATACATTGTCCTTTTCCTGGATGTACATGGCGATACGCTCCAGACCGTAGGTGATTTCTACGGAAACCGGATGCTCATCGATGCCGCCTACCTGCTGGAAATAGGTGAACTGGGTGATTTCCATGCCGTCCAGCCATACCTCCCAGCCGATACCCCAGGCGCCCAGGGTCGGGGACTCCCAGTTATCCTCTACAAAACGGATGTCGTGCTCTTCCGGATTGATGCCCAGCTCCTTCAAGGATTCCAGGTAGGTCTCCTGGATGTTATTCGGCGACGGCTTCATGATCACCTGGAACTGGTGATGCTGGTAGAGACGGTTCGGGTTGTCGCCATAGCGGCCATCGTCAGGACGGCGGGACGGTTCCATATACGCTACATTCCACGGTTCCGGTCCGATGGTGCGAAGGAATGTGGCCGGATTCATGGTGCCGGCACCTTTTTCTGTGTCATAGGCTTCTCCAAGCACGCAGCCCTGGTTCGACCAGAACTTCTGGAGAGCTAACACAATCTGCTGAAATGTCATGATTTCTCCTCCAAACAATATAAAAATCCCTGTAACATAAAAGTTACAGGGACGAGTTACAGGGATAACCCGCGGTTCCACCCTTATTGGTCATTGGACCCACCTTGATTGTATTATTTCCTTACTCATTTCAGGAAACAGCTCCGAAGCGCCTTCGCCCTCTCGCCGGTCTCGCACCACCACCGACTCGCTTGCCTGAGGTCTACTCCTCTTCTTCCTCGCCGTATTTGTGAAACATTGTAGCAAATCGGGGAGGAAATGTAAAGGGAATTTTAGGGATAAAGTCGCACGTACCTGCTTCGCCATAGCTAGGAGCTTTTAGCTTGGAGCTTGGAGCTCGGATAGAGGCAGTAGGCACACTATGCGGTAGAGGCATAAGGCTTGCCCCTGGAATCTGATGCCAAGCATGTCTACTGACGCCAATAGCGCTCCAAGCTCCTAGCTCCAAGCTCCTAGCTATGGCGAAGCAGGTACGCGGACCCGACTACCGACTACTAATATGCCTCCCATCTATCCCCTCGCATATGCACAAAGTATTTGCCCTAGGATTTTCTTTTCGCTATACTACAGGGAGATTCGCGATGAGGAAATCGGATTTCCTTATCCATAGGCAAATGAGGATTTCTTATGAAAACATTCCAGCAAGCACCGGTCATCGGTTCCACCCGCGTCGAAAATGGCGCGGCAGGCACCCATGCCAAAGTATATTTCACAAAGGTCATCGATGCGCCCCACCTGATCAAGCTCTATGGCCTCATCAATGAAGCCATCTATGGCAAAACGGCCATTAAGCTCCACACCGGCGAGAAACACGGGCCGAACATTCTCCCCCGCGATATGGTGAAAGCCTTCCAGGCCCAGGTGCCGGATAGTACCATCGTAGAAACGAATACCCTCTACCAGGGCGACCGCTTCACCACCGAAGGCCACAAGGAAACCTTGGAAGTGAATGGCTGGACCTTCTGTCCGGTAGACATCATGGACGAGGAAGGCACGGTAAATCTCCCGGTCCGCGGCGGCAAACACTTCCAGGAAGTCTCCATGGGCGGTCACATCGTGAACTATGACTCCATGGTGGTACTCACCCACTTCAAAGGCCACGCTATGGGCGGCTTCGGCGGCTCCATGAAGAATCTCGCCATCGGCTGCGCTGACGGCCGCATCGGCAAGAGCCAGGTGCACGGCGTCTCCATCGATGCCCTGCCTGAGGATTGGAACGCTTGGCCGGCAAAGGAAATGCTGATGGAAAATATGGCCGAGTCTGCGAAAGCCACCATCGACTTCTTCGGCAAGCATATCGTCTACCTCAATGTGCTCCGCCGCATGTCGGTAGACTGCGACTGCGCCGGCCTCGCCGCTGCAGAGCCCACCATCCCGGACATCGGTATCCTGGCCTCCACGGACATCCTGGCCATCGACCAGGCCTCCGCTGACCTGGTCTACGGCAGCGAGTCCAACAAGGACCTGGTAGAACGCATCGAGACCCGCCACGGCCTCCACCAGCTCACCGCCATGAAAGAGCTGAAAATGGGCAATCCCCAGTACGAGCTCATTGAAGTGGAATGAGATTTGAGAAATTGAGAATTTGTGAAAGCGAGAGCATGAAATGGTTCATGCTCTCGCTTTTGCTTGTAGTAGTCAGGGCGCGCGTACCTGCGTCGACATAGCCTGGAGCTAGGAGCCTGGAGCTTGGAGCTTTATTGGTGTCAGTAAGTATGCCTAGCGATAGAGACATTGTGTTCTCCCTAAGCATGCTTACTTGACTCTAACGGAGCTCCAAGCTCCTAGCTCCTAGCTCCAAGCTATGTCGAAGCAGGCACGCGGCTCCCTATTCCTCAATGCCCCCGCCCTTGTCACCCTCCGCCTTCGCGACTATAATGAGAGTAAAGCATGTATTATCTTTCAGTGAGGTGATTTCTATGAAAAAACGCACGCTTCTACTGACCCTGGCGGCGCTCACCAGCGCTACTATGATTTACGCCAATGACGGCCTCCCGCCGGAGCCGCATCCGGACTATCCCGCTGTGCCCTTCACTGCAGCGGTGAAGGAGCATGGCAAGTGGGGCGCCATCGATGAGAATGGGAAGGTAGTGATTCCCATTTCCTTTGACCGCATCGGGCTCTCCCTCTCGGCGGTCGATGCCTCTGACACCGGCGCCACCGATGAGGAACCGGACCGGGAAAATCTGGTGGAAGTCGCCAAAGGAAATCTCCGGGGCTTCTACCATCGTGACGGGGCGGAGATCATCCCTCCCTCCTACGAAAGCCGCTCCATTTGGAAGGAAGGCTACCTGGCTGTGCAGGACAAGGACAAAAAGATTTCCTTCTACAGAAATGACGGCACTCTGATTTCCAAGAACGCCTACGACCAGGTCTCGGACTTTGAAAACCGCATGGCCATCGTGAAGAAGGGAAATAGCTACGGCTATCTCTCTCGAGACGGCGAAGAAATCCCGCCGACCTACCAGGAAGCACGCTCCTTCCACGGAGGCCAGGCAGCGGTGAAAGCGAAGGGCAAGTGGGGCGTCATCGACACCCGCGGCCAGTACGTAGTACCGCCTACCTATAAGGATGTGAAGACCGGCTATGACAATGGCCTCATGGCAGTGAAAGGAAATCAGAATCTCTGGGGCTTCATCAATGGCGCCGGGGAGGAGGCTATCCCCCTCGTCTACAAAGACGTGTCGCCCGTCTTCAGCGAAGGCCTTGCGGCAGTCGAGAATGAAAATAAACTCTGGGGCTTTATCGATGAAAAAGGAAATGAAGTGATCCGTCCCCAGTTCAAAGAAATCCTGACGCCCTTCTCTGAAGGCCTCGCCGGCGTGAAGACCGTCGATGGCAATGCCTATATCCATACCGACGGCACCACCGCCTTCATGGCAGACTACGACATGCTCTATCCCTTCCACAACGGCATCGCGGAAATCGGGAAAGGCGAAGTCCGCACCGCCGTGGTGGAGCGCTCCGCTCCGGTCTCCATCGGTATCGGCATTGGCTTTGGCCACTGGCTCGATCGCCCAGGCCGAGGCCCAGGGCCAGGACCTAGACCGGCGCCGGGCCCGAGACCCGCTCCGGGACCTGCACCAGCTCCGCGGCCAACTCCCGGCCCCGCACCGGCACCGAGGCCTGCTCCCGGACCCGCACCGGCACCGAGGCCCGCTCCAGGACCCGCGCCTCACGGCGATCGCCACGCTCCCCCGCCGCCACGCCACCATCACGGCCACTGGGGCCTTGGCATCGGCATCCCCCTGTGGTCACCCACCTATACCACCTACGAGACCGTCTCTGCTTCTATGAAGCGGGGCTACATCGACAGGACCGGCAAAGTCATCGCCAGCCCCACCAATGACCGCGTCTTCCCGGCAGGGAAAGATGGCATCCTCATTTCTAAAAACGGCGACTATGGCTGGGTGAATAAGGAAGGAAAATACATCGCCCACACCACCTACGCCTCCATCCTCCCCGATGAAGAGAATGGCGTCCTCCTCGCCAAGAACCGCAGCAATCTCTGGGGCATCCTCTCTATGGAGGACGGCCATGAAATCCTCCCGATTTCCTATAAAGCCGTGAAATCCCTGGGCGGCGGCTTCTTCGGCTACAAGGAAGGAAACCTTTGGGGCATCGTAGATGCAGAAGGAAATACCATCGCTCCTCCTGCCTACCAGGCCCTCGCCCAGTACGGCGAAGGCTTCCTCCCGGTGAAAGACAAGAAAGGCTGGCTCTTCCTCCACGCTGACGGCACCCCTGCCATCACGCCATCGGACTCCTTCACCGACGTCACCCCCTTCCACAAAGACCGCGCTGCCGTGAAAGTCAAAGGCAAGTGGGGCCTCATCGATAAGGAAGGACGGTTCGTCGTGGAGCCGGTATACGAAGACGTAAATATTTTGTGATTTGTAAAATGCACGTACCTGCTTCGTCTCATAGCTTTGAGCTTTTAGCTAGGAGCTTGGAGCTTTAATAGAGGCAGTAGGCATCCTATGCGGTAAATGCATAGAGCCCTACGCCATTCCTCACGAATTTACCGTGAATCATGGCTACTGACGCAAAAAGAGCTCCAAGCTCCTAGCTCCTAGCTCCTAGCTATGGGAAAGCAGGTATCAGCAATACCTCCCCAAAAGGACATTATCTATGGACAAATACCTTTTCGATGGCATCGCCATCCTGATCTGCCTTTGGTTTGTGAAATCCTATTTCCTCCATATCAAAATGACCGAGGAAGAAGCCTTGATCGCCAGGGAAGCGCCGAAGTGGCTGCTCTATCCCTTGACCCTCCTCCTCTGCCTCTCCCTCCTCACCACCGTCTCCGTAGACCTCGGCCTCATCCCGGTCGCCGAGAAAGACGCCTTCCGCTTCGTCATCGTCTCCTTCCTCCTCTGGTCCGCCCTGGCCATGTACGTCAAATGGAACTGGGGCGTCCACGTAGAGGATAAGGACATCCGAAACAAAAATAAGAAGCAGCTTCTCCTCATGCTGCTTCTTATGGGATTTCTTTTGACGATGCTGTGAGATTCGCTGAAAAACGTTATCGCTTTAGTGATCAGTAATTAGTGGTCAGTGGTCAGTACGCACTTGCCTTCTTTGGGAAGAAGGTGCCCGCAGGGCGGATGATGGTTATTAGTCAGTGGTCAGAGTTCGCCAGATGACAAACACACATACTAACCACCGCCCGCTGCTTTCTAATTCCTAAACTGATAGCGTCTAGTCGCATACCTCCGGATACACCGCCTTCGCAGCGGCCTCTATGGCATCCACCACG
>CAVKMC010000081.1:0-8077 GCA_963657285.1 Agathobacter sp. | reverse complement strand
ATAGAGGCGCGAGGCACTTTGTCCGCTTTATCGAAACGTAGTTAAATGCCAAGTGCCACTATCAGAGCTCCAAGCTCCGAGCTCATAGCTCAAAGCTATGACGAAGCAGGGATGCGGCTTTCTATTTCAAAATTCGCGCCGCTTTATGAATTGTACGGCGCGCCAACCCCTGAACCCTGAACCTTGAACCTGCAACCTTTCTATTTTATCGCAAAAGAGATGAACGCTTTGCGGCGAAGGGGTATGGGAGGTCGTTTTATGAAACCGGTCATTCACGTGGGAATTGATGTAGGTTCCACAACGGTCAAGGTGGTGGCTTTGTCACCGTATCTGAAACTTTTGTTTGGGAAATATGAGCGCCACATGTCGGATATACGGAAGGCCACGGTGTCGCTCTTAGAGGAGCTATGTGAAAAATTTGCGGGTCATCGGATCACCGCGTCGATTTCCGGGAGCGGCGGCATGGGGCTTGCGCGTCTCATGAAGCTGCCCTTCTCTCAGGAAATCTTGGCGGAGACGAAGGCGGTGGAGACTTTCCACCCGGAGACGGATGTGATCATCGAGCTCGGCGGCGAGGATGAGAAGATCACCTACCTTCGCGGCGGTGTGGATCAGCGCATGAATGGCGCCTGCGCCGGCGGGACGGGGGCCTTCATCGACCGCATGGCGTCGCTACTCTCGGTGGACGCGGCGGGGCTGGGGAAGCTGGCCGAGAAGGCACAGCGAGTGTATCCCATCGCCTCTCGCTGCGGCGTCTTTGCGAAGACGGACATCCAGGCGCTTTTGAATGAAGGCACGTCTCATGAGGACATCGCGCTTTCCGTTTTCCAGTCGGTGGTGAATCAGACGATTTCCGGTCTCTCCTGCGGCCGCCCGATCCACGGGAAGGTGGCTTTCTTGGGCGGACCTTTGACGTTCCAGCCGATGCTTAGGAAGCGTTTCCAGGAGACGCTCCACCTCGCGGACGAAGACATGATCGTCCCGGACCATGGCGAGCTGTACGTGGCCATCGGCGCGGCGGTGACGGCCATGCATGACAAGCCCTTCGACCTGGAAACCTGGCTCAACCGCGTGAAGGCAGCGGAAGGCGAGACCATGGGAGCGGCGAAGGTGATGCCGGCGCTTTTTGAAAACGAAAAGGAATACGCCGATTTCAAAGAGCGGCATAGCCATTTCCATGCGCCTCGCGGAAATCTGGCTGATGCGAAGGGACCGGTGTGGCTCGGCATCGACGCCGGGTCTACCACTATCAAGGCGGTGCTCCTGGACGCGGAGAGTCGCATCCTTTACGAATACTATGGCGGCAATAAGGGGACGCCGCTTGCGGGCGCGCGGGCGATTCTGTCGGATCTCTACAGCCAGCTTCCTGCGGGCGTCACCATTTGCGGCGCTGGGGTCACGGGCTACGGCGAGGAGCTTATCAAGCGGGCTCTCCAGACCGACATCGGCGAGGTGGAGACCATGGCCCACTACCGCGGGGCGAAGCATTTCCTCCCCGACGTGACCACGATCCTCGACATCGGCGGGCAGGATATGAAGTGCCTTCGCATCAAGGACGGCGCGGTGGATGATATTCTTCTGAACGAAGCCTGCTCGTCGGGCTGCGGGTCCTTCCTGGATACCTTCGCGCAATCTTTGGGCATGGACATCCGCGAATTCTCTCGCCTGGCGCTCTCGGCGAAGCGGCCGGTGGACCTGGGCTCTCGTTGCACGGTCTTCATGAATTCCCGCGTGCGGGAGGCGCAGAAGAATGGCGTCTCGGTGGCAGATATTTCCGCCGGCCTCTCCTACTCGGTGATCAAGAATGCGCTGTACAAGGTCATTCGCCTGCGCGAAGCGTCGGACCTGGGAAATAAGGTGGTGGTGCAGGGCGGCACCTTCTATAACGAAGCGGTGCTTCGGGCGCTGGAAAAGCTCCTCTCCTGCGAAGTCATCCGCCCTGACGTGGCGGGGCTCATGGGGGCCTTCGGTATGGCGCTCATCACTAAGGACCGCTGCCCGGTGGGCCACGTATCCACGCTGGTTTCTGAAAAGGACCTGGCATCGCTCTCTTATGAAAATGAAATGAAGCGCTGCGGCGGCTGCGGGAACCATTGCATGATTACTCTCACTCGCTTCAATGACGGCCGCGCTTTCGTTTCGGGAAATCGCTGCGAACGGGGCGCGGCTCTCGCGCTCACCGGCAAGGCGGTGGCTCACTCGGCGCTGCCGAATATGTATCGCTGGAAGTATGATACCCTGTGGCATCGGAAATCTCTCTCTCCCAAGGAAGCCACCCGCGGCACCGTGGGGATTCCTCGGGTGCTGAATATGTACGAGGATTTCCCCTTCTGGCACGCTTTCTTTACGAGCCTGGGCTATCGGGTCATCACGTCGTCGGAGCAAATCCGCGACGTCACCGCCGACGCCATGGAAACCATCCCGTCCTACTCGGAGTGCTTCCCGGCCAAGCTGGCCCACTCTCACGTGGCGGACCTGGCGAAGCGGCGGCCCACCTTCATCTGGTATCCTTGCGTGGACAAGGGGCCGGAGGAGGGCAGCACAAATAGCTACAACTGCCCCATGGTGGCGTCGTATCCCGAGAACATCGACGCGAATATGGACGAAGTCCTCTCGCGCTACGAGGTGAACTTGCTCCATCCTTTCCTGCCGCTCCATGGCGGCAAGGCGCTCCTCAAGCAGCTTGCGCGCGCCTTCCGAGGAATGCATATTTCTACATCGGAAATCGAGCGGGCCATCACCGCCGGCAAGGCTGCCGAAAAGGAATACAAAGAAAAGCTCCGCGCGGAAACGAAGCGGGTGCTTGTGGAAATCCGGAAGAATCACCAGGTGGGCATCGTCCTCGCCGGCCGGCCGTATCATGTGGATCCGGCGGTGAATCACTCGATCCCCGACCTCATCAACCAGCTGGGCATGGCGGTGCTGTCGGAGGACGGCGTCTCCATGGTAGGCGGCGAATTCCCGGAGCTTCGCGTGATGAACCAGTGGACCTGGCACAGCCGTCTCTACAAAGCAGCGGACTACGTGACCAAGCATGAGGGCCTCGAGTTGGTGGAGCTGAACTCCTTCGGCTGCGGGCTTGACGCGGTGGTGACGGACCAGGTGCAGGAAATCATGACGAAGCGGGGCCGGCTCTACACCTGCCTCAAGATCGATCAGAGTCTGAACCTGGGCGCCGTGCGCATCCGCCTGCGGTCGCTCAAAGCGGCGATTTCCGAGAGAAATCAGACAAAAGAAAAAGCCATCCCGATTCATTACGAGAAGGCTGTCTTCACCGAGGCCATGCGGAAGGACTACACCATCCTGGTGCCGGAAATGTCGCCTATTCATTTTCCTATCGTGGAGGCCGCGGTACAGAGCGTGGGCTATCGGGTGAAGGTGCTGCCGCCAATCCATGAGGACATCGACACGGGGCTTTCCTTCGTGAACAACGACGCCTGCTACCCGGCCATCATCACCATCGGCTCTCTCATGCGGGCGCTCCAGTCCGGCGAGTACGACACCCACAAGGTGGCGGTAATGCTGTCGCAAACCGGCGGCATGTGCCGCGCCTCGAACTACATCGGCTTTTTGCGCAAGGCCTTGGAGGAAGCGGGGCTCTCGCATGTGCCGGTGCTCTCTATGAATACCCAGGGCTTCGAGCCCCAGCCGGGCTTTTCCTTCACCCTGCCCATGGGGATCCGCATGGTGCAGGCGGTGGTCTACGGCGACGCGCTGCAGCAGTGCCTCTACCGCACCAGGCCCTACGAAAAGGTGCCGGGTAGCGCCGAGACGCTGTGCCGCGAGTGGCAGAACCGTTGCCGCGAATCACTTCTCAAAGGCGAGTCCTTTGGGAAATACAAGAAACATATTTCCGATATCATTGCAGACTTCGACCGGCTGCCATTGGCGGACATCCCCAGGCGGCCACGCATCGGCATCGTGGGAGAAATCTACGTAAAATTCTCGCCGATCGCCAGCAATGATATCGTTCGCGCCATCGAAGCCAATGGGGGAGAGGCGGAAACCAGCGGTATGCTTGATTTCTTCCTCTATGGCTCACTGGATAGCCGTTTCCAGCGGAAATACATGGACGGCAGTTTCAAAGATGACGCGATCAATACCTTCGCTCGCTACCTCTATCAGTGGTACAGAAAGCCGCTGGAAAAGGCGGTGAAGAAGAGCGAGCGCTTCCATGAAATCACATCCATCGACAAGCTGGCGAAGAAGGCATCGCAGTATCTTTCCCTGGGAAATCGGGCCGGTGAAGGCTGGTTCCTCACGGCGGATATGATCGACCTGCTCTATCACCAGTGCCGCGGCGTGGTATGCCTGCAGCCCTTCGCGTGCCTGCCGAATCACATCACCGGCGAAGGCATGGTGCACAAGCTCCACATGGCCTACCCGGAGGCCGTCTTCCTGGCCCTGGACTGCGACGCCAGCGCCAGCGAAGTGAATCAGGAAAACCGCCTGAAGCTTATGATGAATGCGCTCACCGAAAAGGAAAAGGCGGTGGAGGATCGGGCCATGCTACCGAAGCCTTTGAGCTATGTGAAGGGATTGAAGCTGTGAGAATTGGGATAAGGGATAAGGGATAAGGGATAAGGATCCGCGTACCTGCTTTGCCATAGCTCGGAGCTTTGAGCTTGGAGCTAGGAGCTCGGCTAGAGTCAGTAGATATGCTGGGCGTTGGAGCCTGAGGGCACGCGCCTATTTGCTCTTGCGCATAATGTAGTTAAATGCTTACTGACGCGAAAGGAGCTCCAAGCTCCTAGCTATGGCGAAGCAGGCAAAAGCCTGAACCTTAAACCTTGAACCTCAAAAACTTGTTTTTGAAAAGGAATGAACTATGACCAGAAAACTGACCGGTAAAGGGGAACGGGTCCGTGAAAAGATGATCGAGACCACGGTGCATATTTTGCAGCAGGAGGGTTTCAAGAAAGCCACGGTGCGGACCATCGCTGCCGCGGCGGGGGTGAATATCGCCTCGGTGCGCTACTATTTCGGCTCGAAGGAGGAGCTCATCGGCGCGGCGCTGGAGTATATGATGGGAAATCTGGAAAATATCGTTTCCTACTTAGACGACATGCGCCTCACCGCCAAGGAGCGGGTGAAGAAATACATCATGGCCTACTTCCAACTGGCTCGCCAGCATCCGGCCCTCTTCCGCTCCATTTCCAATCCCTCCAGCGAGGACGCGAAGGACACCTATTTCATCTACTTGTCCCTCTTGCATAGCCAGTGCTGGGAAAAGGTCATCCGCAACGTGGCCGAAATCACCGGCTACACCGACGAGAAGGACCTGGAGCTCAAGGCCATGCAGATCTTCGCGGCCGTGGAATTCCCTATCATCCTGGAAAGCAACAAGGCCGACTCCTTCATCGCCAAGTACACCGACCCCGACACCCTGGGCCGCTACGTGGACCTGCTCCTCGACAACGTGGACGAGAAAAAAGAGAAAAACGCGTATCTGCAGGAAATATTGCAGGGGGCGGTTCCGCAAAAGGGATGAGGCGCGTTTGACTGCTACCTCACAGCTGGGAGCTATGAGCTTGGAGCTTGGAGCTCTATTGGAGTCAGTAGGCGTGCTCGGCGGTGGATTCACGGAGCAAGGCGCACTTGGCTGTAGAGTCATCGCGTCTCTGTTAAGCGTGCTTACTGGACTCAAAAGAAGCTCCAAGCTCCTAGCTCCAGGCTCCTAGCTATGAGGTAGCAGGTAGGCGCACTTATCCTTTAAATCAAAAAAGCAGACACGGAATGAATCCGCGTCTGCTTTTTATAATGCCAATATATTTCGTAATTCCATCACCGAGTCTACAATGACCGGCGTCCCGTGGGCTTCGAGCTCTTCGCGGCTGCCGTAGCCGTAGGTGACGCCGATGCAGGGGAGGTGCATCTGGGCGGCGCCGTCGGCGTCGTAACCGGTGTCGCCGATCATCACCGTGTGGGTCGCCAAGTCTTCCTTCGAAGCGCCCAGGGCTTCGAAGCGGGAGAGGGCGGTCTCTATGGTCCAGGCCTTTTGATTAAAGTTAGTACCTCTTTTGAATTCATTCTTCGGATCGCTGCCGCAGATGACATGGAAGAGGTCGGTGAAGCCGAAGTGTTTAATGATTTCCTTCACAAAGGGCTCAGGCTTCGAGGAGGCTACCGCCAGGTAGCAGCCCGCGGCGCGGGCGTCTTGGAGTAGCGCTTCGATGCCTTCGTAGGGCTTGCAGTCATAGAGGGCGGAGCTTTCGTAAAGCTCTCTGAATTTCATCACCGCTGTGACGATGTCCTCATCGCTCATGTCATAGAGCTTCTTCATCTGCGTATTCAGCGGCGGCCCGATGAAGGTGGCAAGCTTTTCTTCGTCGGTCTCGTGAATCCCCACGGCTTCAAGGCCGTAGCGCACGGACCGAAGAATCCCCGGCGCCGATTCAGAAATCGTGCCGTCTAAGTCGAAGAGGAGGTAGGTGTAGGGGGGCATGGTGGTTACCTTTCATGGAGATGGGCTAAGGTGTGCTTGCCTGCTCCCTCATAGCTAGGAGCTTGGAGCCTGGAGCTTGGAGCCCGGCTAGAGTCAGTAGGCATGCTTCGCGGAGCCGCAAGGTCTCTATGGCACAGCATGCTAAGTGACACCAATAAAGCTCCAAGCTCCTAGCTAAAAGCTCCTAGCTGTGACGAAGCAGGTACGCGGCTCTTAACTCTATCTATAAATCAGCTTTTTCTCTTTCCGATTGATCATGAACCTTCTGATCGATTGGCCGGTGGCTTTTAGTAACGCTTCGGGGGAGGGGGCGTTTCTTTCTTGGAGGGCGCTTCGGACGATGTACTCGCAGGCGCGGGCGTCGTCTAGGGCCTGGTGGTGGGTGAAGTCAAAGCCCAGGGCTTCGGCTACGGTATTGAGCTTATGGTTTTCCATGTCCGGCCACAGGGCGACGGAGAGGGCCACGGTGTCGCCGTAGCAAAAGTGAATGTCCGGGAGACGGTAGGACGCCACGGCGGAGGCCAGGACGTTCATATCGAAGCGGGCATTGTGGGCGAAGACGAGATTTCCTGCAAGCCTCGGCGCGATGTCGTCCCAGAGCTGGGGAAATGTTTTTTCCTCCGCCACGTCTTCGGGATGGATGCCATTCACCACCACGCAGTCCTTATTGAAATCCATGGACAGCGGGCGGATCAGGTGGTACCACTCGTCGATGACCTTCTCGCCATCGCTGGTGACGATGCCCAAGGAGCAAGCGTTCCCGGGCCCCCAGTAGGCGGTCTCAAAATCTATAGCAACGTATTTCATGGGTAATCCTTCGGAAAACAGAGATAAGGCGCATTTGGCTGCCTCCACATAGCTAGGAGCTGTGAGCTTGGAGCTAGGAGCTTGGCTAGAGTCAGTAGGCATGCTTAGCGGAGACTCAAGGTTTCTACCGCTAAACGCGCCTACTGGACTCTACCAGAGCTCCAAGCTCCAGGCTCCAAGCTCCTAGCTATGGCAAAGCAGGTACGCGGGCCTTTTTAGATGTCTGTTTCGAATTCCATCTCATCCCCTTCGAGCCAGCCTACTTCTACGGCGCGGTCGAAGGCGGATTTGATGCGGCGGGCCAGTTCGTTTCTGGCAGCGGCGACTTTTTTGCGGTTCGGCGCGAAGCCGGTGATGAGGATCAGGACGTCTTCGGTGTCTGCGGTGATGTTTTCAGAAATTTCTTTGCAGAGCCAGCCGCGGGTGAGGATTTTATTTCCCAAGGAAACGACCACGTCCCCATCGGTCTTCGTGATGGTGAGGGGTGTCTTGCGGTCTTCCATGTCGTAGCCGTGGATGTCTACGTGGAATTTCAGCATGGCCGAGCGGATGACGTCGGAAATCGGATTTTCCCGAGCCAGCATGTCGGAGCCGGCGAGCTCGTCCAAGGTGGCAGCCTTCGGAGCGGCCAGGAGCTCTACTTCCTCGCTCTCCTCTTCCTTCTCGGAAAGGCCCAGGGCTTTTTTGTATTCCTTGAAGGTTTTCGAAAGCGCCGTCTCGCCGGAAAGGCCCACGCGAGAGAGGGCTGCGTCGTAGCGGGCAATCTCCGCGTCCGCCATGGCGGGATTCATTTTCAAAAGCAGATTGGCTTCCGTGCAGCAACGA
>CAVKMC010000080.1:0-8079 GCA_963657285.1 Agathobacter sp. | reverse complement strand
GTTAGGAGTGAGGAGTGAGGAGTGGTGGTGCGGCGCACAAATTAAGAAGCGCCGCGAATTTGGAAAGTCAGCGCGAGTACCTGCATCCTCACAGCTAGGAGGATGTAGGTGCGCGGATTTTTATTTCAAAATTCGCGCCGCTATATGAATTGATGCGGCGCACCTTCACTCCTCACTCCTAATTCCTCACTCCTCACTATTTTACTTGTGTTCCTTATATCCCAATTCTCTCAAAATATAATCCTTATTCTTCCAGTCCTTGGCTACCTTGACCCAGAGGTCCAGGAAGACGGGGGCGCCGATGAGGTTTTGGATTTCATTTCGCGCATCCTGGCCGGCTTCCTTGAGGACGCTGCCCTTGTGGCCGATGATGATGCGCTTCTGGGAGTCTCTTTCAACGAAGATGGTGCAACGGATGTAGACCTTGCCATTTTCTCTTTCGTGGAATTCTTCTGTAAATACGCCGATGGCGTGAGGCACCTCTTCGCGGGTGCGGAGGAGCAGCTTTTCGCGGACGATTTCCTGGACAATATTTCTTTCCGGCTGGTCAGTCACCATGTCGTCGGGGAAATACTTCGGCCCCTCCGGCAGGTACTTGATCACCATCTGCATCAGGGTGTCCAGATTGTCCCCGGTCTTCGCCGACAGCGGTACGATTTCTGCAAATTCGTAAATCTTGCTGTACTGCACCAGCTTCTTCAAGAGCTCTTCCTTGGAAATCAGGTCGGTCTTCGAGAGAGCCAGGATTACCGGCACCTTCCGATCCTTCAAGAGGGAAATAATATATCGATCCCCGGCGCCCAGCGGGTCATCGCAGGCGCAAAGGAAGACGATGAGATCCACTTCGTCCAAAGCGTCCATGGTGTTCTGGCGGATCACCTCGCCCAGCTTGCTCTGGGGCTTGTGCATCCCCGGGGTATCCAGGAATACCACCTGAGAGTTGTCGCCGTTCCACACGCCGGTGATTTTATTTCGTGTGGTCTGGGCGTGATGGGACACGATGGAAATCTTTTCCCCCAAAAGGGCATTCATCAGCGTGGACTTCCCCACATTCGGACGGCCCACCAGGGCTACAAAGCCGGAATGAAATTTATTTTCTTTGTTCATAGAGTCTCCTGTGTATTTGATATAAAGCAATCAGAGCTGGGCACCGCTAGGGAAACATATCACGTGGCTTCTAGCTGCTGGCTGCTGGCTGCTGGCTACTAGCCGGCTAGTGCACAAGCTCACCAGCGTACGCTATTATCAAAGCTCGCGCAATTAGCAATCTGTATGATATCTCTCAATTACGCTAAAAGCGGGACGCACTTTGCTTGCTGCACAATGTTTCCTCTAGCCGGCTAGAAGCCAGCAGCTAGCAGCTAGGAGCGCCAGCGATATGTTCGCACCAGCGCCTCAAACGCCTTCTTCCCTCTCAATCTCCCCTTCTGTCATCATGCGGGTGATGCCGCAAGCGGAGAGGATGGCTTCTTCCGCGGCGCGCATGGCCTTCTTTTCCTCCGGCTCGTAGTGGTCGTAGCCCAGGATGTGCAGGAAGCCGTGAACGGAAAGGTAGGCCACCTCGCGCTCGGTGGAGTGGCCGAATTCCTTCGCCTGGGAAATAGCGCGATCCAGATTGATGACGATGTCGCCCAGCGCTTTTTCTTCCTCCGGGATGTCATCGTCCCCTTCGTTCAGCGCAAAGGAGAGCACATCCGTGGGCGCGTCCACGTTGCGGTAGTCGCGGTTCAGCTCCTGGATCGTATCGGCGTCGCAGATGAGGACGCTGATTTCCGCATCCTCCGGCACCTCCTGCAGCTCAGCGCCCTTCTCCAGGACGGTATAAATCAATTTCTCGAAATTTTCATCAAAAAATTTCATGTCACTATAGGTAATGGTGATTTCCATATGGCACCTCCAGTAAAAAGTAGTCGGTAGTCGGTGGTCGGGGCGCGGTTTTCTGCTTGCCCAGTTCCCTCGTTTTCCGCTATCGGCTAGGTAGTCGGTGGTCGGTAGTCGGTAGTCGGGCCGCATTTGACAATTGAGTCAATAAAGATGCTACGGGAGTAGTAAGACGCCTTCCGTCGCTAACGCAGCTCGCGCACCGGCTACCGATTACCGACTACCGACCACTAATTTCCTCTCCTCTTCGCATCCTCTTCATAGGCCTTAATAATAGCGGCCACCAGGTCGTGGCGGACTACGTCATCCTCGCTGAAATAGACGTGGCCGATGTCCTTCACACGCTTCAGGACCCTTTCGGCATCAATGAGGCCGCTCTTTACGTGAGGCGGCAGGTCGATCTGGGTGGTGTCGCCATTGATGACCATCTTCGAACGATGGCCCAAGCGGGTGAGGAACATTTTGATCTGCTCCACCGTGGTATTCTGCGCTTCGTCCAAAATGATGAAGGATTTCTCCAGCGTGCGGCCGCGCATGTAGGCCAAGGGCGCCACTTCGATCTGTCCCTTCTGCTGGAGCCGCAGAAATTCCTCGGGGCCAAACATATCCGACAGCCCATCAAAGAGGGGGCGCAGGTAGGGATTCACCTTTTCCTGCAGGTCGCCGGGAAGGAAACCCAGCTTCTCCCCTGCTTCCACCGCCGGACGCACCAGGATGATGCGCTGCACATCGTGATTTCTTAGGGCAAAGGCCGCCAGCGCCACCGCCAGATAGGTCTTCCCTGTGCCCGCCGGACCGATGCCGAAGGTGATGGAATTTCTGCGGATGGTGTCCACGTAAATTTTCTGTCCCAGCGTGCGAGGGCGGAGCGGCACACCGGCCTTGGTGAAGTTGATAATGTCATCCTCCATCTCCCGGAGCATGTATTCCTTCCCTTCATCCAAGAGCCGCATCACCAGCCGCACCTGCCGCTCAGACAGGGTGATGCGATTTCGTATCATCCGCCGAAGCTCGGCGATCACCGAGAGCGCTGCGGATAGCGGCTCCTCCTCGCCCTTGAGGCGAATCAGATTTCCCCTCCCGTACACGTCCACACCATAGTGCTCGCCAATGGCGGTGAGGTAGGAGCTATCTCGCTCGAAAAGGTGGGTCGCCTCGTCGCGATTCTCCACCATGATTTGTTCTATTTTTTCTGCCATGCAAGTCCTTTCGTTTCACAAACAAGAGTAAGGCACATTTGACTGCTTCCTCATAGCTTTGAGCTATGAGCTTGGAGCTCGGAGCTCTGATAGTGTCACTTAGCATTTCATTTGCTTTGTACAAAAAGCGAGCAAAAAGCCCAGCATGCCTACTGACGCTGGCCAAGCTCCCAGCTCCTAGCTCAAAGCTCCTAGCTATGAAGAAGCAGGTACGCGGCGCAGCTAGGGGAGCCACCGCCTCACAGCCTTCCCGCCTATATAATCACACCGATCCCCCTGGAAAATGTGTCTCTCTTCCATCAGGGCGTCGATCTTTTTCTTTACATCCCACCAGGGGGAGCCGCCGTTGACGGTCAGCGTATTTCCTCCGGAAGCGCGACCTACGATGCGCTGGATGACGATATCCTTGCGAAGGCACGCAAGAAATAGGATCACTCGCTCCATGTACTCCTCCATAGAGGAAAGGGTCACCTCGCCTCGCTCGTACATGTCCGCCAAAGCGGTGCCTTTCACAATGTAGAGGGAGTGGAGCTTCACCTCCGTCACCGGGAGCACGGAGATGAGCTTCGCCGTCTCCATCACATCCAGACGGTCGTCCCAAGGAAGGTCGGCGATTACGTGGGTGCATTGGCCGAAGCCGTAGCGCCCGATGCGAAGCGCCGCGTCGATGTACTCCGCCGCCGTGTGACAACGGCCGATTTTTTCCAGCGTGTGCACGTTGGAGCTTTGAAGCCCCAGCTCGATGGTCACGTCCTTCCCGTATTTCAAAGACGCTTCCTTCAGGATATCCAGGTACGCCTCATGAATGCAGTCCGGCCGCGTGGACACATCCACCGCCACCACATCGGGATGGCTCATAGCTTCCTCGATCCACCTTTTGAAATCCGAAGGCGCTGCGTAGGTATTCGTAAAGTTTAAGAAATAGGCGATGAACTTCTTCGCCTTGTACTTGGGCCCCACGTGAGCGATGCTGCGAGTGAGCTGGTGGGTGATGCCAAGGCCCAGCGCCTTGGTCTCATAGTCCGCGCCAATGGACCCGCAAAAGATGCAGGGCTCCTTCGATAAGGTACCATCTCGATTCGGACAGGTCACCGGCAATGCGATGGGGATCTTGTACACCTTCTCGCCGTAGGTCTCTTTCAAATAATCAGAATAATTTCGGTAATGTTCCATTCACTTCACACAATCAAATCCATATAAACAACTATCCAAGATAATTATATAACAAAAGGCTGCATCCTGCATTTACAATGAAGAAAGAGTTTTGTAAAATTGAAAAAAGTAGTCGGTGGTCGGTGGTCGGTAGTCGGGGCGTGTTTTTCTTTTGAGTCAGTTTTGCATCTATATCGTTCTCGTAGAAAAGATATCTGGCAAGAGCGATATAAATGATAAATAGACTCGAAAGCCAAATGCGGCCCGACCACCGACTACCGATTACCGACTACAAACTTGATAGCGGTTTCATCGCAAATGTCACCCACCGTCAAATGCGGCCCGACTACCGACCACCGACTACCGATTACTCATGAGGTGCCTATGCTCAAAATCCGTACCGCCCAGCTCGCCATCGAGCCGGGGCAAATCCGCGCCAACTGGGCGCTTATAGAAAAAGAAATCGCTCTCGCCAAGGAAGACGGCGCGAGCCTTTTGGTGCTGCCGGAAATGTGTCTCACCGGGTATCTCATCGGCGACCTGTGGGACCAGCAGGCCTTCCTTCGCGAGGCAGAGAAATACAACGACCGCATCCGCGAGGCGTCGAAGGGCCTGGTGATCCTCTGGGGCAGCGTCGCCGTGGACTGGGACAAGACGAATGACGATGGCCGCGTCAGGAAATACAACACCGCCTTCGTAGCCCAGGACGGCCGGCTCCTCTCGCCCGAGGGCACATCCCGCCCCTACGCCATCAAAGCGCTGCTCCCGAACTATCGCTGCTTCGATGACCGACGCTATTTCACGTCGCTCCTCGCTTACGCTTACGAGAATGGCAGCACACCGGAGAAGGAGCTCGCACCATTTCAGATTTCCGTGGGCGAAGAAAATTTTTCCGCCGGCGTCCTCCTTTGCGAAGACAGCTGGGATGAGAATTACCATTTCTCTCCCATGGAAGTCCTCGCCCGCCAAGGCGTAGATCTCTTCTTCAACCTTTCCTCCTCGCCCTTCACGCTGGGAAAAAATGAAAAGCGCCACCGCATGCTCACGAAGTCCCTCGCCGCTCTCCATGCACCCATGATCTACGTGAACCACCGAGGCCTACAGAACAATGGCAAGACCTGCTACACCTTTGACGGCATGACCGCCGCCTATGACGCAAGCGGCCATCTCATCGCGGAAGCCGCGCCCTATGAAGAAGCGCGAAGCACCTTCCTCTTCGACCCGCGCAGCAAACATATTTCCACAGAAAAAAGCATGCCGCCCTATGAAGGGGACATGCTTCTCCCGGCCATGCGCTATGGGGTGAAAACTTTTTTGGAATCCATCGGCGTCTCGAAGGTGGTCATCGGCGTCTCCGGCGGCATCGACTCGGCGGTGAATGCGGCCCTCTATCGCTCCGTCCTTCCGGCAGAGAATTTACTCCTGGTAAATACGCCCACCCGCTTCAATTCCGAAATGACGAAGGGCTTTGCGAAAGAGCTGGCGACCCATCTCTCCGCCTCCTACCTCACCATCCCTATCGGTGACTTCATCGATGACACCGCGAAAGCGCTGGAAGGCCTGCCGCTTCTTGATGGAAATACGATCCACCTCACCGGCTTCATGAAGGAAAATATGCAAGCCCGGGATCGCTCCGCCCGCATCCTCTCCGCCCTCTCCGCTTCCTTCGGCGGCATCTTCACCTGCAATGCAAACAAAACAGAGACCACCGTGGGCTACGGCACCCTCTACGGCGACCTGGCCGGCGCTCTCGCCGCTACGGCAGACCTTTGGAAATATCAGATCTACGACCTGGGACGAAAGCTCAATGCTTGGTACGGCTCGGCGGTCATCCCCGAAGGCATCTTCACCGTGAAGCCATCGGCGGAGCTCTCGGAGAAGCAGGACGTCACTCAAGGCCTCGGCGACCCGCTCATCTATGAATACCACGATTTCCTCCTGCGAAGCTTCGTAGAACCCTGGGAAAGAGCGACACCCGAAGACCTGCTCCTTTGGTATAGCGAAGACACACTGGAAGAGCACATCGGCTGCGCTGTTTCTGTTTCCGAAATTTTCAGGACGCCCGCCGACTTCATCGCAGACCTGGAGAAATGGTGGCGCCTCTTTGCCGGCTTCTCCGTGGCCAAACGCATCCAGACCCCGCCCATCCTGGCCATGAGCCGCCGTCCCTACGGCTACGACCTCAGAGAATCGCAAGTGAAGCCGTACTTGACCGATGGGTACTTGCAGCTGAAAGAAAAGCTGCTGGGATTTGGTAGTCGGTAATCGGCGGTCTATAGTCGGAGCGCGTTTGACTGCATCGCCCCGCGCCTACCATTTGATTTGCGAAATCAAAATCCCCGTCAGACATTGACGGGGATTTTGACATTTTTGTGTATAGGCAAGCGTGGATAGATCCTTCGGTTTCCCTAAGGAACCGCTGATTAAATCGAAGAATCAGCGGTTCCCTAGATGACGGTGCGAGGGCGGATACCGCGCCCCGACTATCGACCACTCTGATCCCACTCCATTTCCAGGATGCGGAAGTCGTGGTCGGCGCTGTGTTTCTGCAGGAGGTAGATGTCCTTCTGCTGTTCTTCGTTTTGGCGAAGGGCGAGCTCGGCTTCGTAGCGGATGTCGTTTAGCTGGTCGTCGTAGCGGGAGGCTTCTACGTTCATCATGCGTTCCTGCAGGTCGGCGATGAGGCTTTGCTGGTAGCTGACCATGGCCACGAGGGCGAGGATGGTGAGGTAGAGGTATTTCCTGTCTCGCCACTTGATTTTTTCTTTCCAAGTCATGGAAATCTTATTTCCTCATTTCGTCGTCCAATTTACGATTGTTATTGAGAAGGGTGAGGTGGTCTTTGGTGAATTCGATCCACAGGCGAGCAGCGCGGGAGAGGAAGCGGCCTTTTTTCCAGATGGCGTAGAGGTGGTGGGTCATCCGTGGCTCGGTCATGACACGGGTGACGACCTTGCTGTCCTCGCTATTAGAGGGGCACAGGCGAGACGGGAGGATCGCTACGCCGAGGCCGCTGGCTACAGTCTGGAGCATGAGCTCTCTCTGGCTGGTCTCAAATACGATTTTCGGCGTGAATCCGATTTTCTGGCAGTTGGAGAGGATGTCGTCGTGCAGGTTGAAGTCGTCGCGGTAGAGGACCAGGGGGTAGTCAGCGAGAAGCTTCATGGGGACGGTCTTGTGTTCTTCCAAGGGGTAGCCCTTAGGCATGACGACGCACATCTCGTCTTCGGAGAGGAAGAAGGATTCGAAGTCCTGGTTCGGGATGGTGCAGATGATGCCCACATCGATGATGCCTTCCTGCACGGAGGTCTCGATGACTTTGGAGCCGTGCTCGTAGAGCTTGATGGCGATCTGGGGGTAGTTCTTTTTGAATTCGCCCAGGAGCTTAGCGAAGACGTGAGCGTCGGTGATGGGCGGCAGGCCGATCTCGATGGTGTCTTGCTTCAGGTTGAATTCGTTCTCGAAGTCGGATTTCAGGTGTTCGAAGACGAAGAGGCAGCGCTTGGCGTAGTTCAGGAAGATGGTGCCGGGGGATGTGATTTCTACGGTCTTGGCGTTGCGGATGAAGAGGGTGACACCCAGTTCGTCTTCGAGGGACTTGATCATGCGGCTGATGGCAGACTGGGAAATATGAAGATTCCGCGCTGCTTTGCTGAAGCTTTTCTGTTCTGCCACTTCCATGAAATATTTCAGATGACGATAGTCCATATGGGTGCCTCCTGTGTGGTTGTTGAAATGAAATTGGTAAGTTGGTTATCGGTAGTCGGTGGTCGGTAGTCGGGATGCGTTTGGCTGCTTCGTCATAGCTAGGAGCTTGGAGCTTGGAGCTTGGAGCTCTGATAGAGTC
>CAVKMC010000079.1:0-8100 GCA_963657285.1 Agathobacter sp. | reverse complement strand
CGGCGCACCACCACTCCTCACTCCTAACTCCTAACTCCTCACTCCTCACTATATTTCCACTATCCTAAAATTAAAAGGAGGCACGTAATGCCAACTGCCATTATCTTCGACATGGACGGCACGCTTTTTGATACGGAAGCGGTGTTTCAGAAATATTGGAACCAAATTGCCAAGGAGAGAGGAGTTTCTCTTTCCGATCATTTTAAATACGAAATCTGCGGCACCAGCGGCGCGCCTATGAACCTTGTCATCGAGAAGCACTATCACGTTTCCGATGGGACGGAGATCCAAATAGAGTGCAAGAAGCGGGTGGCAAAGGAGCTTCTAAGCGGCGTCCCCTTGAAGCCGGGGTGCATGGAAATTTTAGAATATTTCCACCAAAGGAACATCCCCATGGCCATCGGGAGCAGCAGCCGGAGAGTGCAGATCGAGAGCAACCTTCGCGTTTCTCACACGGCTCATTATTTCTCCGCCATCGCCTCCGGTGATGAGGTGGAGAGAGGAAAGCCCTACCCCGATATATTTCTCCTAGCCGCCAAGCGATTAGGCGCAAGGCCCGCGGACTGCTACGTCTTCGAAGACAGCCCCAACGGCATCCGCGCCGCCCATGCCGCCGGCATGCACCCCATCCTCATCCCCGACCTCATGCCGGTGACAGAAGAAATCCGAGCGCTCACTGTCGGCGTCTATGGGACGCTGATGGAAGCGATGGAAGCGCGTTCTTGGAAGTTAGGAGTTAGGAGTGAGGAGTGAGGAGTGGAGGTGCGCCGCACAATTCATAAAGCGGCGCTTGTTTTGAAATAAGTGATGCGCGTACTTGCCTCCTCACTATCGCGAGCCATTTACCGGTTTACGGTAGTGAAGCGGCAGGAAAATGCGTTGACTTTTCAAACTTGCGGCGCTTCTTAATTTGTGCGCCGCACTACCACTCCTCACTCCTAACTCCTCACTCCTCACTTTTCAATTTCGTATCCTTGAATCGACCATTTATAAAGGAGAATCTTACCTCATGAATACAAACGACATTCCCCAAATCATCGCGAAGGAGCTTTCTGTCCGTCCGCAGCAGGTGGAGAAGACCATCGGACTGTTGGATGAAGGAAATACAGTGCCCTTCATTGCTCGGTACCGTAAGGAGGTGACCGGGTCCTTGGTGGACGAGCAGATCCGCACCATCGAGGAGCGGCTTGCCTATCTTCGGAATTTTGCCAAGCGCCAGGAGGAAATCCTGGCGAAGATCGAAGAGCAGGGGAAGCTGACCGATGAGCTTAGAAAGCAAATCGAAGCAGCCCAGAAGCTGCAGGAGCTGGAGGATCTCTATCTTCCATACAAGCAGAAGCGGGCCACCCGCGCATCGAAGGCAAAGGAGAAGGGGCTCCTCCCGCTTGCTGAAGCCATGATGGCGCAGCAGGAGAAAAAGGGCGATGCCATTTCCTTTGCCAAAGCTTTTGTGGATCCCGAGAAAGGCGTGGAGAGTGCGGAAGAGGCGCTTGCCGGTGCGCGGGACATTTGCGCCGAGGTCATCACCGAGGACGCAGCGCTGCGACAGGCCATGCGTGAGAAGCTATGGCGCATCGGTACGCTGGCCACCGAGCTGGTAGAGGACGCCGAGGGGGCAGACCGTTTCCTCATGTACAAAGACAAGGAAGAGCCACTGAAGCGCATGCCTTCCCATCGCATCCTCGCGGTGGACCGCGGCGAACGGCTGGGCTGCCTGAAGGTGCATGTGAACTTTGACCACGAGGAAGGATTGGATTTTATTTCCCGCCGCGTCTACAAAGGCCCGTCCATTTTCAAAGACGAACTGGAAGAAGCTATCGAGGACGGCTATAAGCGTCTATTATTTCCGGCACTGGAGCGAGAAGCGAGAAGCCGGCTCACCGAGGAGGCCGAGGCCCAGGCGATCCGCATTTTCGGCGTGAACCTGAAGCAGCTCCTCCTGCAGCCGCCGCTTTCCGGCTACACGGTCATGGGCCTCGACCCGGGCTATCGCACCGGCTGCAAGATGGCAGTGGTGGATCCCACCGGCCGCGTGTTGGCTCATGGCGTTTTGAAAATCACCCACAGCGCGGAAGAGAAGGCCATGGCCGAGCGGAAGGTTTTGGCCCTCGTGAAGCAATACGGCGTCACTCTCTTCTCTATCGGAAACGGCACCGCGTCCTACGAGACCGAGCAGTTCGCTGCGTCATTGATTCAGAAATATCATCTCGCCCATGTGCACTACCTCATCACCAGCGAGGCCGGTGCGTCGGTATACTCCGCCTCCAAGCTGGCGGCCGACGAGCTTCCGGGCTACGACGTCACCATCCGCGGCGCCGTCTCCATCGCCCGCCGCGTGCAGGACGCGCTGGCGGAGCTGGTGAAGATCGACCCCAAGGCCATCGGCGTGGGGCAGTACCAGCACGACGTGAACCAAAAGGAATTGGCGGAGACCTTGGACGGCGTGGTGGAAGCGGTGGTGAATCACGTGGGTGTGGATCTCAATACCGCCAGCCCCTCCCTCCTCTCTCACATCGCCGGCATCAGCGCCGCCGTGGCGAAGAATATTGTAGCCTACCGCGATGAGAATGGCCGCTTTGGAAGCCGCCGCGAGCTTTTGAAGGTTGCTCGCTTAGGACCTGCGGCCTACACCCAGTGCGCCGGCTTCCTTCGTATCCGCGAAGGGAGGCAGCCCTTGGACAATACGTCCATTCATCCCGAGTCCTATGACCTGGCCAAGGAAATCCTCGCCCGTTTCCACATGACCGAAAAGGATCTGGGAAATAAAAAATCCCTGGAGCTTTTGGCCGTGAAGCGTCCACTGATCGACGAAAAGAAATTAGCCAAGGAGCTCTCCGCCGGCGTCCCCACGGTCCATGATATTCTTGACGCCCTCGTGAGCCCCGGCCGAGATCCCCGCGAAAGCCTCCCGCGTCCCATGACCCGCCAGGCCATCACCGACCTAGCGGACATGAAGGTAGGCACCCGCCTCCAGGGGACCGTGAGAAATATCACAGACTTCGGCGCCTTCGTAGACATCGGCCTCCACGACGACGGCCTCGTCCATATTTCCGAAATGGCCAAGAAACGCCCCAAGCACCCCACCGACATCGTCTCGGTCGGCGACATCGTGGACGTGGTGGTTATCAGCGTCGATGAGAAACGGCATCGGATTGGATTATCGATGAAGGCGCTATCGGTTTAGTGATCAGTAATTAGTGGTCAGTGATCAGTACGTGCTTGGCGTTTAGTGCCGGCAGAAGCATCAAGCCTTCTTCCATGAAGAGGGCTTGATGCTTGCAAAGTAAAAAGCCACCAATGAATTGGAGGCTTTTTCGGAAAATAAATATGTCAAAATAGTGATTTAGTAATCAAGGTGCATTAGACGTTGCTCTTACATATTGGAATTGTCTCCTTATGAGAACAGCGTCAATCGCGTACTAATCACTGATCACTGACCACTAATTACTAAACAAATAGCGGAAACAAGCTGAATGCCGTACTTTCTCGCAAGAGGAGGTGATGGCTATGAGCACCTTCGAAACGCTTTCACTGATGATCGCTTTCGGTTCACTCATTGTCCTTATCATTTCTGTTTGTAGGAAATAAGGCGTGAAAAAAGCCATCCAATGGCTTGGAAGGCTTTTTTCAAAAGAACTTTAAATTGAGAAAGCCGTTCCTGTCCAGGGAATGCTAGCTGTCTCTTTCTATTTCCCATTATACCAAAGAAAATAAATATGTAAAGAGAAAAGAATGGCCAGCCCCCCGCCAATAACGGGCAAAGGTTCCGGCCATTCCTTTTCTGCATTATAGCAAAGAAATCAGAATTGTCAAAGTACAAGGAGAAAATCATATGGCAACGGATGAGGACAGCGTAAAGGCTTGCGCCGAGCTTGCAATAGAAAATGAAATCCCCAATGTAGAAACCTTGGCCGCTTTCAAGGAAGTAGAAGACATGAAAGCCTATCCCGAGCGATACAAACGCTACACGGATATTTCTGAAATGATGAAGGACCTGCTCTCCGAGTAAGCGCGCCGCGCAGCTTAGAAATATGCTATAACGCAATCGAGGCAGTTAGCAAGGCTATTCTCGTACTTTCTCGCAAGAGGAGGTGATGGCTATGAGCACCTTCGAAACGCTTTCACTGATGATCGCTTTCGGTTCACTCATCGTCCTTATCATTTCTGTTTGTAAGAAATAAGGCGTGAAAAAAGCCAACCAATGGCTTGGAAGGCTTCCTTCAAAAGATTTTTTTATTGAGAAAGCCAATTCCGGACCAAGGGATGCTAGCTGTCTCTTTCTATTTCCTATTATAGCAGAAAATGGGGAGATGTAAAGGTTTTGGTTTAGTAATTAGTGGTCAGTAGTTAGTGATCAGTACGCGATTGGCGCTTTTCTCGCATAGTGGTATTTCCTTGATATGTAGGGCTAGCGCTAAACGCGCCCTGATCACTGATTACTGACCACTGACCACTGACTACTTACTAATTACCAAAATAAAAATTTCCTTCCCAAACCCAATCTCTTCATGCTATAATACGAATTACACACTTATTTACATACGACGTCCAAGGCCGGGCAGAGAGCAGATGCTTTCGCCCGGCCTTTTTGCGTAGGATGGTAGGCGGGATGTGATTAGGTATGAGAGGTACGGTGTGATTGATTGAAGTTAGG
This sequence comes from Agathobacter sp., assembly GCA_963657285.1. Taxonomy (GTDB): domain Bacteria; phylum Bacillota; class Negativicutes; order Veillonellales; family Dialisteraceae; genus Dialister. The sequence goes on along the minus strand of CAVKMC010000079.1, from coordinate 3,446 downwards.
AGTGAGGAATGAGGAGTGAGGAGTGAAGGTGCGCCGCACAATTCATAAAGCGGCGCAAGTTTTGAAATAGAAATCCGTGAACTTGCTTCCTCATAGCTAGGAGCTGAGAGCTTGGAGCTTTGCCGGAGTCAGCGGGTGTGCTTGGCGATGGAGGTAAGAGGCAAGCAATGTGATAATTCTACCCTATCTCTCTTGGCGTCTCGTGGGGCGAGCTTACCGGCTCCAAGCTCCCAGCTCAAAGCTATGAAGAAGCAGGTAGATGCAGTGATTTTTAGAACTTGCGGCGCTTTATAATTTGTGCGCCGCACCACCACTCCTCACTCCTCCCTCCTAACTCCCCACTTTCGCTTTTATCTCTAAACTTATCAATCCCAAATCACCGCTTTCATAGGAGGGATGGCAATGAAGAAATGGAGAGATTATCCGGAGAAGCAGGGTCTTTATGACCCGAGGAATGAACATGATGCTTGCGGGATTGGCTTTGTAGCGAATATCCGCGGCGTGCGGTCTTACAGCATCGTGGATGATGCCATGAAGATTTTGGAAAATCTGAAGCATCGAGGCGGCGAGGGCGCGGATCAGAAGAGCGGCGACGGCGCCGGGATCCTGACACAGATTCCTCACGACTTTTTCCACCGGGAGTGCGAGGTCTTGGGCTTCCATCTGCCGCCGGAGGGCGAGTACGGCGTGGGCATGATTTTTGCGCACCGCTACGAGGATTTCCGCAAGGAGCAGATGCGAGTCTTTGAAGAAATCGTTGAGAGCGAGGGCCAGACCATTCTGGGCTGGCGCGAGGTACCGATCGACGAGAGCATCATCGGCGAGTCCGCCCGCTCCATCCGTCCCCGCTTCCTGCAGGTCTTCATCGGCAAGAACCCGGCCATCAAGGATCAGATGGATTTCGAGAGGAAGCTTTACATCATTCGCCGGCTGGCAGAGAAGAAAATCATTCCGCTCTCCGAAGGTATGGGCACTGATTTCTACATCGCCAGCCTGTCGTCCCGTACCATTGTGTACAAGGGCATGCTCACGTCCTACCAGCTCCGCCATTTCTACCTGGACCTGTCAGACCTGGATTTCAAGACCGCCATGGCCATGGTGCACTCCCGTTTCTCTACCAATACCTTCCCCAGCTGGGCCCGCGCCCATCCGAACCGCTACATCGTTCATAACGGGGAAATCAATACGATCCGCGGAAATATCAATTGGCTGAATGCCCGCGAGAGCAAGTCCCGGCCTTCGGACCATCCAGAGCTGGCGAAGGTGTTCCCTGTAGTCGATGACACCGGCTCGGACTCCGCCATGTTTGATAACTGCCTGGAGTACATCCACATGGCCGGCCACTCGCTGGCTCACGCCATGATGGTGATGATCCCGGAGCCCTGGGAAAAGGATCCCTCCATGGACGAGGAGAAGAAGGCCTTCTATCGCTACCACAATTTCATGATGGAACCCTGGGACGGTCCGGCGGCTATGTGCTTCTGCGATGGCGTTTGCATCGGCGGTATGCTGGATAGAAATGGTCTGCGCCCGTCTCGCTACTACATCATGAAGGATGACCGCGTGATCCTTTCCTCCGAAGTGGGCGCGGTGCCGGTGAACCAGGAGGACGTGCTTTGCAAGGGCCGCCTGGAGCCGGGCAAAATTTTCCTGGTGGACACAGCGCAGCAGCGCATCATCACCGACGATGAAATCAAACATACCATGGCGAAGGCGCACTCTTATAGCAAGTGGTGCGAGGAGCATCTCCTGGACCTGAAGGACCTGGTGAAGGAGGGCGAAGAGCCGGAGGTGCCGGAGGATCTTTTGGAACAGCAGAAGAATTTCGGCTATACCGTGGAGGACCTCCGCGACATCCTGACCCCTATGGCAGAGAATGGGAAGGAACCCATCGGCGCCATGGGCATGGACTCACCGCTCACCGTCCTCTCGGAGAAGCCGCAGCTGCTTTATGATTATTTCCAGCAAAACTTCGCCCAGGTCACGAACCCGCCGATCGACGGCGTCCGTGAAAAGATCGTCACCTCTGCGTCTGTGTGCATCGGAAATATGGCAAACATCATGGACCCCGATGAGAAAGGCACGGCGGCTCTTTCCATCGATCGTCCCCTCATCACCAATGAGGAAATGAAGCTCATCAAAAATCTGGAATCCTCCCAGCTAAAGCCGGTGGTGCTCTCCCTCCTCTATCCGGTTTCCGGCGGCGGCCGCGCCATGGAGAAGGCTCTCGCTGATCTTTTCGTGAAGGCTCGCGAGGCCGTTGCCGAAGGGGCGAATATCCTCATCCTCTCGGATCGCGGCGTAGACAAGGAGCACATGGCCATCCCGGCGCTCTTGGCCTCCGCCGGTCTCCACAATGACCTCATCGCGGCGAAGGTTCGTCCGGACGTGGGCATCATCCTGGAATCCGGGGAGCCGAGAGAAATTCACCACTTCGCAGCCTTGATCGGATTTGGCGTCACTGCCATCAATCCATACCTGGCACTGGAAACCGTAGAAGACTTGGCGAAGAAGAATAAGCTCCATGGTAAGGAACCGAAGGCGGCACTGAAAAATTATATGACCGCTGCGGTGAACGGTATCCTGGGCGTCATGAGCAAGATGGGTATTTCTACCGTGAAGAGCTATCACGGCGCGCAGATTTTTGAGGCAGTCGGTATCGGCAAGGAGGTGGCAGAGAAATATTTCGGTGGCATTACGTCTCCCATCGGTGGCATCGGCCTCAAGGAAATCGCCAAGGAAGCCGAGATGCGCCACGAGGCAGCCTACGAAAGCACCAAGGGCCTCTCCTCCGGCGACGTGTACATGTATCATAGAAATGGCGACGAGCCCCACATCCTGAACCCTGAAGCCATCCGTCTCCTGCAGCGAGCTTGCCGCACCGGAAGCTATGAGGTCTATAAGGAATACGCGAAGAAGGTCAATGAACCATTGATCCGCCTCCGCGACCTTTTGGAATTCATTTACCCTGCTGGCTGCAGCATCCCCATCGAAGAAGTAGAAAGCGTGGACTCCATCGTTCACCACTTCCGCACCGGCGCCATGAGCTACGGCGCACTCAGCAAGGAAGCCCATGAATGTATCGCGAAAGCCATGAACATCCTGGGCAGCCGAAGCAACACCGGCGAAGGCGGCGAGGACTCCGAGCGTTTCCTTCCGCAGGAGGATGGGATTTCTGTCAACGATGAAATCAAACAGGTTTCCACCGCTCGCTTCGGCGTCACCGGAAATTATTTGGTTCACGGCAGCGAGATCCAGATCAAGTGCGCCCAGGGCGCGAAGCCTGGCGAAGGCGGACATCTCCCGGGCAGCAAGGTGGATCCGGCCATCGGCAAGACCCGCCACTCCACACCGGGCGTGGCCCTCATCTCGCCGCCACCACATCACGATGTGTACTCCATCGAAGACCTGGCAGAGCTCATTTACGATCTGAAAAATGCAAATCA
>CAVKMC010000078.1:0-8101 GCA_963657285.1 Agathobacter sp. | reverse complement strand
GTGTCTAAGAGCGGCATATCCAAAACGACGATATCGATCCCCTTCTCCTTGGTTAAGATGCGCCATTGCTCCAGTATTTCGCGATAGTTACGACCTAAGCGATCGATGCTCTTGATGTAAAGCAAGTCATCCTTTTGAAAATGGCTCACCATTTTTTGATAGGCGGAGCGTTCGAAATCCTTTCCTGATTGTCTATCGAAAAAAATATTCCTCGCAGGAATAGGGATTTTCAGTAAAGCCGCCCTTTGACGAGCTTCATTTTGGTCGCGACTGCTGACCCGTATGTAACCATAAATAGTAGACATGGTTCCTCCTTAATCGCAATAGAAAAGCACGAGCTCTCGCTCGTGCTTTTCTATTGCGTGTGCAACATATAATTCGGTTTTACAAAATATAATTCGATATATCCATATCCTCGGTCACGTCGCCCAGTTTATTTCTCACATAGGCTTCGTCGATGGTGACGTTCTTGTCTTCCAGGTCCGGTGCATCGAAGGAGAGGTCTTCCAGGACTCTTTCGAGGATGGTGTAGAGTCTTCTGGCGCCGATGTTTTCGGTTTCTGCATTCACTGAGGAGGCGATTTCTGCGATGGCCGAAAGGGCTTCTTCGGTGAAGGTGACCTGTACACCTTCGGTTTCCAAAAGCGCGGTGTACTGACGGATCAAGGCCTGCCGCGGTTCGGTGAGAATATTTCTAAGGTCTTCCTTCGTAAGACTAGAAAGCTCTACGCGGATGGGGAAGCGGCCCTGCAGCTCGGGGATGAGGTCGCTGGGCTTGGACACATGGAAGGCGCCGGCAGCCATGAAGAGGATGTGGTCGGTCTTCAGCTGGCCGTATTTGGTCTTCACCGTGGCCCCTTCTACGATGGGAAGGATGTCACGCTGCACGCCTTCGCGAGATACGTCCGGGCCGCCGGAGGCGCCGCTGCGTCCGGCGATCTTGTCGATTTCATCGATGAAGATGATGCCTCGCTCTTCGGCGTAGTGGATGGCCTTGTCCTTCACCACTTCCATGTCCACCATCTCGTCAGCCGCTGCCTCGGCGAGGATGCTCTTCGCCTGGCGGACGGTGACCTTTTTCTTTTTCATTTTCTTGGGCATCATATTAGAAATCATCATGGAAATCTGATTCGTCTGTTCGTTGTCCCCTTCCGGCTGATTTCCTTTGTCTTCCACTTCGATTTCGATGGTCCGATGGTCCAGGTCGCCATTTCGGATGCGCGCAAGGAGTGCATCTCGCCGCTCCTTCTCGCCTTCGTCCATCGGCGTATCCTTGGAGGAATCATTGCCAAAGATGATATCCATAGGGCTCCTGGTTTCCTGCTTCTTGGTGGGCCACATGATTTCTGCAATGCGCTGGATGGCTTCCTCTTCGGCGTCCTTGCCATGAGCGGCAGCTTCTTCCTTCTTCACCAGCCGTACCGCTTCCTCCGCCAGGTCGCGGATCATGGACTCTACGTCACGGCCCACGTAGCCCACTTCAGTGTATTTCGTGGCTTCCACTTTTACAAAGGGCGCATGGGTGAGAGAGGCGATGCGGCGAGCGATCTCCGTCTTGCCCACGCCGGTGGGGCCCATGAGGAGAATGTTTTTCGGACTCACTTCCTTGGCCATTTCTGCCGAGAGTCGGCTAGCCCGCCAACGGCCACGAAGAGCCACGGCTACCGAGCGCTTCGCTTTCCCCTGGCCGATGATATAGTGATCCAAGTATTCTACGATTTTGCGCGGGGTCAGTTCTTCCATCAGATTTCCTCCACAATCACATTATGATTCGTATAGACGCAAATATCCGCGGCGATGTGCAGCGATTTCTCAGCGATTTCGCGCGCCGAGAGGTCCGTCACGGAAACGAGAGCCCGCGCCGCTGCCAGGGCGTAATTGCCGCCGGAGCCGATGGCCAGGATCCCGTCATCCGGCTCGATGACCTCGCCATTGCCGGATACCAGAAATAGATGCTCTCCGTCGGTCATGATGAGGAGGGCTTCCAGCTTCTGCAGCACCCGGTCGCCGCGCCAAGCCTTCGCAAATTCTACGGCCGCCCGGAGCAGATTGCCATTGCAGTCCGAGAGCTTCGCTTCGAATTTATCAAAGAGCGCAAAGGCGTCAGCCACGGAGCCGGCAAATCCGGCAATCACCTTGCCATGATAGAGCCGGCGGACCTTCCGCGCCGTATTCTTCATAATCACCGCATTGCCCATGGTGACCTGTCCGTCACCGGCCACAGCAGTGTGTCCGTCTTTTTTCACCGCCAGGATGGTGGTGGCATGAAATAGAGATTCGTGTGACATGTGTATATGCAGCTCCTTTAGTGGTTTAGAAATTAGTGGTCAGTAATTAGTAATTAGTGGTTGGGCGTTTGGCTGCTTCGTCATAGCTATGAGCTATGAGCTTGGAGCTTGGAGCTTAATCGGAGCCAGTAGGCATGCTAGCGGTTCCCTAGGAAAGTAGCCAGATGCTCCTACTGTCTCCAGCCAAGCTCCAGGCTCCTAGTTATAACGAAGCAGTCAAACGCCCCCACTGCCTCTAGCCGAGCTCCAAGCTCCTAGTTCCAGGCTCCTAGTTATGACGAAGCAGTCAAACGCCCCCACTGCCTCTAGCCGAGCTCCAAGCTCCTAGCTCCAGGCTCCTCGCTATGACGAAGCAGCCAAACGCTACTACTGCCTCCAGCCGAGCTCCAAGCTCCTAGCTCCAGGCTCCTCGCTATGACGAAGCAGTCAGACTCGCCAACCTGTCTCAGAAGGAGAACAAGCTAATCTGCTCCTCTTCCGGCAGGCCTTTCAAAATTCCCATGGAGTCCATGGTATCTATGATAGACTGGCTCACCTTGCCTCGTTTCTTGAGATCTTCCTTCGAGGTGAAGGCGTGTTCCTTTCTGGCGGTGAGGATTTCCTTGGCCACCGCGTCGCCTAAGGCGGGGATGCAGTTGAATGGCGGGAGGAGCTTGCCGTCGATCATTTGGAATTCCGATGCGTCAGAGCGCGCCAGGTCAATGGGGAGGAACTGCAGACCGCGGAGGTACATTTCCGCCGCCACTTCGATGACGGTCGCATTGCCCTTCTCTACCGCCGTGGGATGCTCGAGAGATGCGATGCGGGCAAGCTCGGCCTTCTGGGACTCCAAGCCCTTCAGGATGACCGGCGCATTGAAGGAGCCTTCGGCGCGGATGGTGAAGTAGGCCGCGTAGTAGGCCAGGGGCTGGTACACCTTGAACCAAGCGATGCGGAAGGCCATCATTACATAAGCCACCGCATGGGCGCGAGGGAAGAGATAACCGATCTTGAGGCAGGAGTCGATGAACCACTGGGGCACGTTGGCAGCGTCAAGCTCGGCGCGGTTGTTGGAGCCGCCTTTTTCGAGGCCCTTACCCTTACGGACATTTTCCATGACCTTGAAGGAGGTGAGCGGCTTCACGCCGTGCTGGATGAGATAGTTCATCACGTCGTCACGGGTGGAAATGGCCTGCTCCAATTTCACCGTACCATTCTTGATGAGGTCCTGGGCATTGTTCAGCCACACGTCGGTGCCGTGGGAGAAGCCGGAAATTCGTACCAGCTCGGAAAAATTCTTCGGCCGCGTGTCTTCCAGCATGCCGCGAACGAAGGGCGTGCCGTACTCGGGGAGCCCCAGCGCGCCAACGGTGACCCCTTTATTTCCGATGGCCGAGGCCAATTTCTCCGGCGTGAGCCCCAAGGCTTCCGGCGAGCTAAAGAGAGACAAGGTCTTCTGGTCGTCAAAAGGAATTTTCAAGGGGTCGATGCCGGTGATGTCCTGGAGCATACGGATGACCTTCGGATCGTCGTGGCCCAGAATATCCAGCTTCAGCATACGGCCGGAGATGGAGTGATAATCGAAGTGGGTGGTGATGGTGCCGGGGATTTGCCAGCCCTCCTCATCCTTCAAATATTTCTTGTTCGCCGCATACTGGAGAGGCGTGAAATTGTGGATGTCCATATCTCTAGGGCAAACCATGATGCCCGCCGGATGCTGCCCGGTGGTACGCTTCACGCCGGCCACGCCGGCAGAGAGCTTTTCTATGAAAATATCATTGAACGTGAGTCCCCGGTTCTCCGCATATTTCTTTACGAAGCCATAGGCCGTCTTGTCCTGGATGCCGGCGATGGTGCCGGCGCGGAATACATTGTCTCGGCCGAACAGCTCTTCCGTGTACTTGTGGGCCACGCCCTGGTCGTCGCCGGAGGAGAAATTGAGGTCGATATCAGGGACCTTGTCGCCGTCGAAGCCCAGGAAGACGGCGAATGGGATATTGTGCCCATTCTTATCCAGATTGTGTCCACACTTAGGGCATGGCTTATCGGGCAGGTCGAAGCCGCCGCCTACGGAGCCGTCCTCGAAGAACTGTGTCCAGTGGCAATTCGGGCACACATAGTGAGGCGGCAACGGATTCACCTCGGTGATGCCCGACATGGTGGCAACGAAGGAGGAGCCTACGGAGCCTCGGGAGCCTACCAGGTAGCCGCGATCATTGGAGTGCTTTACCAGCTTGTGAGCGATGTAGTAGAGGACGCCATAGCCATGGTTGATGATCGGCGTCAGCTCCAAGGTCAGTCGGTCCTGTACAATTTTCGGCAGCGGATCGCCATAGATGGCCTTAGCATTGTCATAGCACATATCCACCAATTTCTTATCGGCGCCGGCGATCTTCGGGTTGTAGGATTTCCACTCCTCTGCCAAAGGCTTCAGCACCTCGCACTGCTCCGCGATCTTTCGCGTATTGGTGATGACGATCTCGATGGCCTTTTCCTTGGGCAAATAATTAAATTCATCCAGCATTTCCTGGGTGGTGCGGATGTACACCGGCGGATGGGATTCGATTTTCCCCGGCTTCTCCCAGTTGGAAAGGAGGATGTCTCTATTTCTTTGATCCTCTGCAAACATGTAGTGTGCATCGGAGGTGGCGCAGCAGGGCATGCCCGCCTTGTCAGCGATTTCAATGACCTTGCGGTTCAGGTCCTGCAGGTCCTTTTCTGTATTCACGTTCGCAAATTTATCGTCAGTCACCAGGAATTCATTATTTCCCAGCGGCTGCACCTCCAGGTAGTCGTAGAACTTGGCCTTTTTGATGAGCTCCTCGTCGCTCTCGCCGGCCAGGATGGCGCGGAAGAATTCGCCCATCACGCAGGCAGAGCCATAAATGAGCCCTTCGTGAAGCTCCTCTAAAATAGGTTTGGGGATCAGCGGGCGCTTGCGATAGAAATTGAGGTGAGAGAGCGTCACCATGCGGTAGAGATTGCGAAGGCCGGTGATATTTTTCGCCAGGATGATGATGTGATTGTACTGCTGCCGGTCCGTGTCCGGGTCCTCGGGGATCTTGTCAATCATATAGCCTTCCATGCCATAGATGACCTTCTGCTTGTGCTTATCCGCCAGGTCCTGGATTTTGGGAAATGCCTGGATCACCCCATGGTCGGTGATGGCCACAGCAGGATGGTGCCACTTCGCCGCAGTCTTGATGATTTCCTCATTGTCGATGAGCCCATCGAGACTCATCTTCGTATGAAGGTGAAGCTCCACGCGAGGTGTCGGGTGATTGTCCTCGTGGTCGATGGTCACGGCTTCGCCCTTTTCCATCTGCGAGAGCTCCAGGACCAGACCGCCGGAGTATTTATCCAGCCGCACATTGCCGCGGACCTTCACGGTGGTACCTGCCTTCAAGGACTCTACCGCATCGGCCTCCTCCGGCTTGTCGAAAAATTTCTTACAAGGGATGCCGTTCGTCTCGTCAGCCAGGTTCATGAGGAGAAGCTTCTTCTTGCTCCGAAGCTCACGGACTTCGCAGCTGATGACGGTGCCCACAAAGACCACGCCATCCTTTTCGCTATTCACCGTGCGGATCTCGATGGGGTCACCGATGATGCGTTTCTTTCCTAAGTACATGCCATTGACGGCGCCGCCCTTCTTCCCCGCATCCTTAGGAGGCGCGACAAAGGCGCTCTTCGGAAGTACGCTGGAAAGAGAAGGCAGTCCCTCGGGCATGGAAATAGAGGGCCGCGGCGCCTCTTCCATAGGCCCGCTATCAGGCACGCTAAAAACCGCGATGTCCTCTGCCGTAGGCATCACGGGAATCTCCGGCATGGGCGCCACAGAGAAATTCTCCATCGGCTCCTCCGGAAGCGGCACATCAAAAGGCGGCACCTCCAAAGGCGGCATATCGGAAAGGCCCATGTCCATTCCTATAGAAGGAGCCACCGGGCACACCTCGGCGGTCACATCATCGCCATTGATGAAAATGGACTCCACGCAAAGCAGCGCGTCTCCCATGTCCTTCAAAGCGCGGATAGCCGACTCCCGGTGCTCTGCCTTGATATACCAGGCCCTGGCCTCGGTGTCCACCTCCAAGAGCGTAATCACCGAGCCGGCCGCTTTCGACCTTAGACGGTACTTTCCCATATTGACTCCTTTTAGAAATACGATAACGAGATTATGAGATATTGAGATAATGAGAGTGCATTTACCTGCTTCGCCATAGCTGGGAGCTTGGAGCTGGGAGCTTGGAGCTTTTTTAGCGTCAGTAGCCATGCTAAGGAACCGCTGATTAAATCGTTTTCAAAAATCATTCTTGAATCTTTGATTTAATCAGCGTTTCCCTAGACTGTGAATCCCAAGGGTATACGCTTGTTTGCTCTTGCGCACAATGCAATTAAATACCTAATGACGCAAACGGAGCTCCTAGCTCCTAGCTCACAGCTCCTAGCTATGAGTGCGCAGGTAAGAAGCTTTATCCCTGACTCTTCCTTCCCTTTACCACTGCCTTCTTCGCCTTCGCTTCCGCCTTTTCCTTCTCCTTCGCTACCACGGCCGGATCCTTTTTATAGGTGATGATAGTGTCTACCGGTTCGTAGTCGGAGTAGAAGCTATCGTGGTAGGTGCGACCGTCGGCCCAGGTGACGGATTGATTGATCCGCACATTGTAGCCTTCGTGTCCTTCCTCCACCTTCTTTTCCTCTTCCTGAGAGGGATCGATGTGGGTCACGGTTTGGAAGGGAAGGGTTTCATTTTCCACTTCGGAAATATCCACCGCCGATGGCTTATCATTTTTATTTCCCAGGATATACGCCGTCACAGCGCCGGGCTCGTAGACGGTATACACATAGATGCCCGATTTCAAATGGTTGCGGAAGCAGAAGTCCAGATACCCATCGGCCACGGTAGCATCTCGGCCCATAGGCGCATAAGCCACCGGCGAGAAATGACAGGTCCGCTCAGTCACCTGCAAGCCCGCGAGAATCACCGCATTGAAAAGGGTGCTGCTCACCTGGCACACGCCGCCGCCGGCACCGGGCTCCAGCTTGCCATTGATGATCACCGGCGCTTCCAGGTAGCCATTATCGGTAGACCTGGCGCCGGTAGACTGGTTATAGGAGAAATCGCCGCCGGGCTTCACATAAATGCCGCTGATGCTATGAGCCGCCAGCTCGATGTTCTTGCTGCGATTGCCACCGGCAGTAAAGTAAGTGGTGTACTGCCCCAGCACCGCATCGATGGCCGCCGCCTCTGTCTTTGTCATTTCCGGAGCCTTTTCTTCGGAAATCGGGATCTCTACCGTCCCGCTCTTTCCGGTTTTCAGGACCCCTTTCGCCACGTCCAAAAGCTTTTCCTTTTCGATCTTAAGATAGGGCCGGCCTTCGGTGAATTTTACAGAGCCATCCGCTTGAAACTGTGGCATCGGATTCTGCGGCGGTTTCCCATATGCTTCTACCAGTGCATCTACCTTGGCGGAAAGAGCCTTCTCATCGAAGGATGCCTCCACCTTCGCCGATGTGCCGGAAAGGAGGATGCGCCAACGATCAAAGCTTCGCTGCCAGATGGGGCCGGTCCGTCCCAAGGCCATGGCTTCGTCGATGGACTTTTCATCGTAAGCCACATGGAGATCCTTATAGGAAATCGTCTCACCGGTTTCCCCATGCGTCAAAGTCAGAGCGCCCTCCGCGAGCGCCTGATTTCTCGCTTTGAAAATTTCTGCAAGCTCTCCCCGCGTCTTGCCGCCCACCTTCATATCGTTGATCATTACACCGGGGATCAGCGCATCATCACTGACCCACAGGAAAGGAGCCCCGGCGGCTCCCAAGAGAATCACCGTAGC
>CAVKMC010000077.1:6257-8149 GCA_963657285.1 Agathobacter sp. | reverse complement strand
TTTCTATCCGGCCCTATCGGGCGACCCTTCTCCAAGGGTCTACTCTCTTAAGGCCGGAGTAGCGTTCTAAGCTAAACCTTAGCATGAAATCCTGAATTTAATAATATTACCCTGCCACTATAACCCTATAAACTTTCAAAGCAGTTTTTCCCAAAAACAGAAAGACTGCTTTTTTATTTCTTGAAATTTTCTATTGCAGAAGCTTTGGCGTCTGTGTTAAAATGATTTCCGATTGAATACATACTCATCCAGAGCAGCAGAGGGATTGGCCCAAGGAAGCTGCAGCAACCATTCCGCGAGGAACCGGTGCTAAGTCCAACGGCGTAAGCCGGCAGATGAGAGGCTCGACTCTCCCTGCGCGGAGAGCTTTTTAATTTGTTTTTATAATTTTTATCTCATATGATTTCGTGCTTTTGAGGAGGAACACTATGTCTAGAAAAGTATTATTTACTTCTGAATCTGTTACCGAAGGACATCCTGATAAAATTTGTGACCAGATTTCCGACGCCATTCTCGATGCGATTTTCGCAGAAGACCCCAATGGTCGCGTAGCTTGCGAGACCACCGTCACCACCGGTCAGGTCCATGTACTGGGTGAAATCACCACCACCGCTCACATCGCATTCCCGAAAATCATCCGCGACACCATCCGTGAAATCGGCTACACCACCTCTGCTTATGGCTTCGACGCTGACAGCGTAGGCATCAACATCGCTCTCGACGAGCAGTCCCCGGATATCGCTATGGGCGTAGACCAATCCAAGGAAGCAAAAGAAAACCAGGCTGACAAATACGACATCGGCGCCGGCGACCAGGGCATGATGTTTGGCTATGCATCCAACGAAACTCCGGAATATCTCCCCATGCCGATCGCGCTGGCTCACCGCCTGGCACGCCGTCTGGCAGAAGTCAGAAAATCCGGCGAACTCTCTTACCTCCGTCCCGACGGAAAGACCCAGGTCACCGTAGAATACGAAGATGGCAAACCGGTCCGCGTGGACACCATCGTTATTTCCACCCAGCATGACCCGGACGTGACCCAGGAACAGATCCACGAAGATATGATCGCTCATGTCATCCAGCCCACCATCCCGACTGAATTCCTGGTGGATACCAAATACTTCATCAACCCCACCGGCCGCTTCGTTATCGGCGGACCCCAGGGCGATGCAGGCCTCACCGGCCGTAAGATCATCGTCGACACCTACGGCGGCATGGCTCGTCATGGCGGTGGCGCATTCTCCGGCAAGGATCCGACAAAGGTAGACCGCAGCGCGGCTTATGCAGCTCGCTATGTAGCAAAGAACATCGTCGCTTCCGGCATCGCAGACCGCTGCGAAATCCAGCTGGCTTACGCTATCGGCGTGGCACAGCCGGTATCCATTTTCGTAGACACCTTCGGCACCGGCAAGCTCAGCGATGAAGAAATCGTAGCTCTCATCCGCAAGCACTTCGAGCTCCGCCCGGCAGGCATCATCGATATGCTGGACCTCCGTCGTCCGATTTACAAGAATACCGCTGCTTACGGCCACTTCGGCAGAACCGATGTAGATCTCCCCTGGGAACACACCGACAAAGCAGAAGCTCTCGCAAAGGACGCAGGCCTGTAATCTTTTGAAAAAACAGATGTGAAACTGTGATAAAATAGGGAAGATACTTTGATGCATCTTCTCTATTTTTTATTGGTTCTATGACAGGAGGTCCTTCATGCAGGTGACAGTAGCAGAAGTTTTGATCAATCGGCCTTCGAAGCATTTGAATCGAACCTTTTCTTATAAAATCCCCGATTCCCTGCCGGAGGCCGGCGTGGGCTATCGCTGCGTGGTTTCCTTTGCGCGTCGCCTGGAGGAGGGGATCATCCTATCCGTCCGCCAGGAGGACACGGAGCATAT
>CAVKMC010000077.1:0-6247 GCA_963657285.1 Agathobacter sp. | reverse complement strand
GCTTTTGGAAATCCATTCGCTGGTGGATTCCTTCCCCTGGTTCACGCCGGACATGATCGAGCTGGCGAAGCACCTGGCCGGCTATTATATGTGCACGCTCATCGAAGCGCTGCGGCTCTTTTTTATTGATAAAAAAGGGATCCTCACGGAAGTGGAGTATCAGATTTCCTGGGACAGGATCCCCGAAGAGGATGAAATCCGCGGACTCATCGATACATCGGTGGATAGTATCACCGAGAAGGACGCGAAGCTTCTTCTAGGGGAGGCTCTCCCGTCGGCGGTGAAAGCCGGCTTTTTGGTGCGCCACGAGCATCCCGCCGCGGTGCACAAGGTACCGCTGGAAAAATGGCTGACGCCGCTGCAGGAGCCGTCGCCATTGGCCCGTCGCCGGAGCCCGAAGCAGGGGGCGCTGTGGGATCTCCTCGCCGCTTCCGGCCCTTTGTCGGTGGAAGCGGCGGCAGAGAAAGGATTTTCCTACGCTGTGGTGAAAGCCTTCTGCCTCAATGATTATGGAAGAATTTTTTATAAGCAGAAAAAGACCTTCTCTTTGATCGAGGAAACGGAGCGCCGCGGCAGCCGCACGCTGACGAAGGAGCAGGAGGCAGCGATTTCCTATATTTCCCAAAGCATCGATAGAAACCAATTCGAAGGGATACTCCTCAAAGGCGTCACCGGCAGCGGGAAGACGGAGGTGTACCTCCAAAGTGCCATGAAAGCCATCGAAAATGGCGGCTCGGCGCTGATTTTGGTACCGGAAATCGCCCTCACCAGCCAAATGACTTCCTATTTCGCTGCGCTTTTGGGGGAGAAGGTGGTTTTCCTTCACAGCAATTTGAGCAAAGGGGAGCGCTACAACAATCGCCAGCGCATCGCCAATGGGGAGAGCAATATCATCATCGGCTCCAGGTCTTCCATTTTCATGCCTTTCCACAATCTGAAGCTCATCGTGGTGGACGAGGAGTATGACTCATCCTACAAGCAAGGGGAGAGTCCCCGCTACAATGGCCGCGATGTAGCGAAGATGATGGCGCAGATCCATCATTGTCCCATCGTCTTGGGCGCGGCGACGCCGTCGGTGGCCACCTATTTCGCCGCGAAGGAGCATAAAATCGCCCTCATCGAAATGAAGGAGCGGGTCTTCCATACGCCGCTGCCGGCGATTCATATCTACGACATGAAGGAAGAACGCGGGGGGCCCTTGGTCTTTTCCCGTCCCATGGTAGAACTTTTGCAGAAGACCTTGGAAGAAAAAAATAAATCCATCCTTCTTTTGAATCGCCGCGGATTCGCCACCACTCTGATGTGCTCCACTTGCGGGTATGTATTCAAGTGTCCGCACTGCGATGTGTCCTTGGTGTATCACAAGGATACGCAGCAGCTGAAGTGCCACTACTGCGAGACGGTGCATCCGCTGCCAAAGGAGTGTCCGAAATGTCACGGCCGGCAGATCCTGTACCTGGGCTGGGGCACCCAGCGCATCGAGGAAACCTTAGCGGAGACGCTGCCCAATGCCCGCTGCCGCCGCTTCGACGTGGATAGCACCCAGAAGAAGGGGAGTGCCAAGAAAATCCTGGACGATTTCAAGCGCGGGGATTTCGACATCCTTTTCGGCACCCAGATGGTGGCCAAGGGTCACGACATCCCCGGCGTGCAGACCGTGGGAATCCTCTCGGCGGACGGTTCCTTGAATATGCCATCCTACTTAGCCGCCGAGCAGACCTTCAATCTCATCACCCAATGCGCCGGCCGCGCGGGCCGAAGCCACGAGCAGGGGGAAGTGCTGCTGCAGACCTATAACCCGGACCACTACGTGATCCAGACGGCGGCGCGGCAGGATTACGAAAGCTTCTATCGCCAGGAAATCCAGTACAGAAAGCTTCTCCAATATCCGCCCTTCACGAAGATGATGAAAATCACCTGTTTCCACGAGGAAGAAAAGAAGGCGAAGGCCCAGTGCGAGGAAATCTACCGCTGGCTCCGGCAGGTGAATGGACAGCTGAAAAAGCCGGTCTATTTCACGCCGCCTTTCGACGAGCCCATCAAGCGGGTGCGGAATATGTACTATATTTCTATTTTAATCAAAGGGATTTCTTTGGTATACTTAAAGTCAGCTATGCGCGAAGCCGCCATCTTTGCGAAGAATGATATAATCATAGATGTAGATCCGATGTAAGTTTGGAAGTATACCGCTTAAGCGACAAATAGCGCGCGAAAGTTTTTCGGAAAGGGTTCTGGGTTCAGGGTTCGGGGTTCAAGGGAAGGTACGCCGCGACAAATTGAAAAGCGGCGTGATTTTAGAAATACAGGCATGTGAGTCCATTTTTTAAAATTTGCGGCGCTTCTTAATTTGTGCGCCGCACCTCCCCTTGAACCTAAATACTTGAACCTTGAACCTTTTACCAGCAAGAAGCTTTCCTTCCAAATCAATGGGGCATGTCCCAGAGGACTAAGTTATAAAAAGAAAGAGGTATTCATTGTGAGTCAGATTATTATTGCAGGAAATCCGATTTTAAAAGCTGTGGCTGAGCCGGTCACCACATTTGATAAAAAGCTGAAATTTTTGATTAATGACATGAAAAAGACCCTCTACGAAGCCAATGGGGTAGGCCTCGCCGCTCCGCAGATCGCCATTTCCAAGCGCATTTTCGTAGCCGACGATGGCGAGAGCGGCTTTGAAGCCTATATCAATCCGGAATGGAAACCGGCTAGCGAGGAGCTGGTGACCGACTCGGAGGGCTGTCTGTCGGTGCCGAATCTTTTCGGTGAAGTGGAGCGCTATGCGGAAGTGGTGGTACATTACCAGGACATTCACGGCAAGAGAAAGGTGAAGAAAGCCTCCGGCCTCCTGGCCCGCTGCATCCAGCACGAAACCGACCACCTGAATGGCATCCTTTTCATCGAAAAGGCCATTTCTTTGCACAAAGGACCGAAACAGGATGAAGAATAATCGCGTCATTTTCATGGGCACCCCGGACTTTTGCCTGCCCGCTTTGGAAGCGCTCTGCGGCCATGGCTACACGCCGGTGGCCATCTATACCCAGCCCGATAAAATCAATGGCCGCGGGAAGAAGATTACCTTTTCTCCGGTGAAATCCTTTGCTTTGGCTCATGAAATCCCTGTCTACCAGCCACTCTCTTTTAAAGACGAGAAAGAAGTGGAGACTCTCGCTGCGCTAAAGCCGGACATCCTTGTGGTCATCGCCTATGGCCGCATCCTGCCGAAGGCAGTGCTGGACATCCCCACCTATGGAGCCATCAATGTGCACGCCTCGCTGCTCCCGAAGTATCGCGGCGCGGCGCCGATCCAACGGGCCATCATCGATAGAGAAGCAGAGACCGGCGTCACCATCATGCAGCTGGACGAAGGCATGGATACCGGAAATATCGTAGAAACCGTAAAAATGGCCATCCCGCCGCACATGACCGCCGGCGAGCTTTTTGATGCTTTAGGAAATATGGGCGCAGAGGCTCTGATTTCCGTGATGGATCACTTGCCCGAAAAGCTCCAAAGCTCCACCCCCCAGGACCATGACAAAGCCACCTATGCGGAAAAAGTGACGAAAGACATGGGTCGCCTCGCCTGGAACGAAGACGCTGCCGCCCTGGACGCCCTCGTCCGCGGCATGTATCCGAATCCCGGCACTTATACTTTCTTCCGCGGGAAGCGGGTGAAAATCCACCGCGCTTTCTTTGAAGAAGGAAATAGCCAGGAAGCGCCGGGGACTGTGATTTCCACAGAGGGCGGCGCCATCCGCATCGCCTGCGGGAAAGGCATCCTCGCCATCACAGCGCTGCAGCCGGAAAACCACAAACAAATGGCGGCTTCCGATTTTATCAATGGATATCAGGTGAAGGTACATGACACATTCGACTGCTAATCCCCTTCCATCAGCCCGCAAATTGGCCTACCAGGCTCTTTATGACGTGCTGGAAAAGGACGCCTATGCGAATCTGGTGCTGCAGCATTTGCTCGCCCAGTATCCTCTCAAGGTGGAGGAATCCCACCTTTTGACGGAGCTGGTGTACGGCGTCCTTCGGAAATATAATTATCTTCTCTGGATCATTTCGCGCCTCAGCACCATCCCGGTGAAAAAGCTCCATCCCTCCGTGCGGATTCTTCTTTGCGTGGGACTGTATCAGCTGGTCTTTTTATCCCGCATCCCCGAGTCGGCGGCGGTGAATGAGTCGGTCAAAATCGCAAAGAAAATCACTCACCAGGGCAATGTGCGCTTCATCAATGCCCTCCTCCGCGGATACCTGCGGAAGAAGGAAACCATCGAGATACCTTCCGCAGAAGAAAATGCGCTTCTCCATGACAGCTTGACTTACTGCCAGCCGGAGTGGCTCGTAGAGAGATGGCAGAAGGAGTGGGGCCGCGAAAAGGCCCACGAGGTTTTCACAGCCTTTGGTCAAATCCCGCTGGTGACCCTCCGTGTGAATACTTTGAAGCAAAGCCGTGACGAGCTCTTGGCGCTGCTATCGAAAGAGGGCATCGAAGCCACCCCGATTTCCTTCCTGCCCCAGGGGATTTCTATCCAAAAGGGCGCCGCCTATTTCTTCCAAAAGCTGCTGAAGGACGGCGCTGCTTATGTGCAGTCCGCTTCCTCCATGGTTCCGGCGGAGGTGCTTGCGCCGAAGGCCGGGGAGACGGTGCTGGATATGTGCGCCGCACCGGGGAGCAAGACCACCCAGATGGCGGAAATGATGGGAAATCAGGGCTCCATCGATGCCTGGGATCTCTATCCCCATAAGATTTCCTTGATCAAAAAGAACGCGAAGAAGGAAGGCATCACCATCATCCACGCCGGCGCCAGGGACTCGTCGAAGCCCATGGCCCAGGTGCACGAGAAATATGATAAGGTGCTACTCGATGCGCCATGCTCCGGCCTCGGCGTCCTGGGACACAAGACGGAAATTCGTTGGCGCCGCAAGGAAGAGGGCCTCGCCGATTTCCCACCGCTCCAGAAGGCGCTTTTAGATTGCGCCGCTTCCTATGTGAAAAAAGGCGGCGTCCTGGTCTATAGCACCTGCACCTTAAATAAAGAAGAAAACGAAGACAGGGTGCTTGATTTCCTGGAAAATCACCCGGACTTTGAACCGGTGGATTTCACCATCGAAGGCTTTGCGTCGTCACAGGGCGGCATGGTGACCCTTTGGCCGGCGCAAACGCAAAGTGATGGATTCTTCGTGGCCATGCTTCGGAAAAAGGAGGGGAACTGACATGTGGAATTTATGGGGGCACAACCTTGCCGAAATGGAAGAGTGGGTGCAGAAAGCCGGATTTCCCAAATTCAGAGCGAAGCAGATCCAGGACTATCTCTATAAGCGCTACATCTTCTCCTTCGACGACATGAAGCAGCTGCCGGGGCCCATGCGGGACTGGCTGAAGGAAAATGCGGTACTGGAAAAGCCGCAGATCATGAGCCACATCCAGTCCAATGACGGCGACACCACGAAGCTTCTGGTGAAGCTCTCCGACGGCTCCCTGGTGGAAACCGTGTGCATGCATCATGTCTACGGCAATTCCATCTGCGTGTCTACGAGAAATGGGCTCGAAAGAAATCTCACCGCCGGAGAAATCCTGGCCCAGGTTTACGCCTTCCGCGAGCTTTTCGATTCGCCGATCCACTCCATCGTCCTCATGGGCGCCGGAGAGCCGCTGACGAATTACGAGGAAGTGCTGCGCTTCATCCGTCTGGTATCTGACCCGGGACTTTTGAATATTAGCCTTAGAAATATCACCCTTTCCACCTGCGGCATTGTCCCGCAGATTTATCGCCTGGCTGACGAAGGCCTCCCGATCACCCTGGCGATTTCCCTTCACGCGCCGAATGATACCATCCGCAATCACATCATGCCCTCCAGTCGGCATTTCAAAATCGAAGATGTCATCGGCGCGACGAAGCACTATTTCCAGAAAACCGGCCGCCGGGTCACCTTCGAATACATCCTCATCAAGGACGTCAATGCGTCTCGGGACAATGCAGAGGAGCTCTGCCGTCTGGTAGGAAATATGAATTGTCACTTCAACCTGATCCCCATCAATGGCACCGAGCACATCCAGCTCTATCCGCCTAGCTGGAAGGAAGTCACGCTCTTCCAAAACATCCTGGAACGCCACGGCAAAAGCACCACCGTCCGGCGGAAAATGGGCGACGAGATCCAAGCCGCCTGCGGCCAGCTCAAGCGGCGGTACCTTGAGAAAAAGTAGTCGGTGGTCGGTGGTCGGTAGTCTGGCCGCGCTTTC
>CAVKMC010000076.1:5296-8168 GCA_963657285.1 Agathobacter sp. | reverse complement strand
AGTAATTAGTGGTCAGTGGTCAGTAATTAGTAATTAGTAATTAGTACGCGTCTGACTGCTTCCTCATCCATGCTTTTGTCCCTTCAGCGAAAAGAGTTTCAGCGAGTTTGAGGCAGCAGTCAAGCACGTACGGACTACTGACTACTTTTTTAAACACAAAAAGAGCCGGCCCCATGAGCCGGCTTGAAATGCAGTAATCAGATGTCTCTGTTTACTTTATGAGAACGAAGGCAACGAGTGCAGACATTCATTCTCTTGACCTGTCCGTCAACCAGTACGCGAACTCTCTGGACGTTCGGTTTCCAGGTTCTCTTTGTTTTCAAATGGGAATGGGATACGTTGAACCCCGTAGCGGTTCCCTTGCCGCAAACTTCACAATAGTTAGCCATGTGCTACACCTCCTTGCACTTCCGCGATTGCAACATTCATAATATATCACAATTTATTTTTTCGCGCAAGTGTTTTACACCAGCCTGCGTAAAGAATTATAATGAATACAAATAAAGGCAATTCGATTTCGTTTTTAGGAGAGTTACTATGAGATTATCCGATTCTGTGCAATATATCAAGGGCGTAGGGCCGGTGCTCGCGCAAAAATTGTTGCGGCTGGGGATCCGGACGGTGGAGGATTTGATTTCCTTCTACCCGAAGCGCTACCAGGACTGGACGAAGGTGACGCCCATGGAGGACATCCGCCCGGAGGAAGAGGCGGTGGTGTATGGGGAAATCGTGGGCATGCGGGAGGTGCATCCCAGGCGGCAGATGTCGATTCTGAATGTCATGATTTCCGACGGCACCGGCTCGGTGGTGCTCACCTATTTCAATCAGCCATGGAAGGCCACGGAATTTCAGCGGGGCACTCACGTGCTAGCCTACGGTAAAATTGAGTACGGCTACAATCGCTACCAGATTTCCAATGCGGATATAGAAATCATTTCGCCTGAGGCGCTTCCGTCTTTGCAAAAGCTGGTGCCGGTGTATCCTTTGACGGAGGGAATCAAAATCCAGCAGATGCGGAAGGTCATCGACGCGGCGCTTACCTACGTGGAGGACGCCACGGAAAATCTGCCGGCCGAGACCGTGGCGCGGGAGCATCTCATGGGACGCCTGGAAGCCATGGCATGCATGCACCATCCGAAGAATTGGAAGGAGCAGCAGGAGGCGCGGCGGCGCATCGCCTTCGAGGAATTATTTTTCATGCAGGCCGGCGTGCTTCTCCTTCGCCGGAAGCGGGAGCAGGGCGCCGAGAGCATCAAGTGCGCGCCTTCCGGGCATCTGGTAGAGAGTGTGCGGGCCCATTTCCCTTTCACGCTGACTGAGGGGCAGGCGGCGGCGTTCCGGGATATCGAGGACGATATGGAAGGGCTGGTGCCTATGAATCGCCTGGTGCAGGGCGATGTGGGCAGCGGCAAGACGGCGGTGGCGGCGCTGGCTCTCGCGAAAATTGTAGAGAACGGATACCAGGGCGCTCTCATGGCGCCGACGGAGGTCTTGGCGGGACAGCACTACGAGACGTTCCAAAGCTTTTATAAAAATTTGCCCATCCGCGTGGCGTACCTCTCGGGGCAGACGAAGACGGCGGAAAGAAATGAAATTCTCCGCGGCCTGCGGGAGGGAGACATCGATGTGCTCATCGGCACCCACGCGCTCATTGAGGAGGACGTGGTCTTTGCGCACCTGGGACTGGTCATCACCGATGAGCAGCATCGCTTCGGCGTGAAGCAGAGAAAGGCGCTGGAAACAAAAGGAGAGTCGCCGCACATCCTCGTCATGACGGCGACGCCGATCCCACGCACCATGGCTCTCTCAGTCTATGGCGACCTGGATGTGTCCGCCATCCGCGGCATGCCGCCGGGCCGCCACCCGGTGAAAACCTACGCCGTCGGCAGCGACATGCTGCAGCGGGTTTTCAATTTCATGGGACGGGAAATCACCGCGGGTCACCAGGTCTACGTGGTGTGCCCTTTGGTAGAGAAGAGCGAGAAGCAGGACCTGGCTTCCGCAGTGGCGGTCTTTGAAGATTTCCGCGACCGGATCCTTCCCATGTTCAAGATCGGCCTCGTCCATGGCCGCATGAAAAATAAAGAGAAGGAAGATGTGATGGAGAGCTTCCGCCGGGGAGAAACGAAGCTCCTGGTGGCCACGTCGGTCATCGAGGTGGGCGTGAACGTGCCGAACGCTACCATCATGTTCGTCTACGGCGCGGACCGCTTCGGCCTCTCCCAGCTCCACCAGCTCCGCGGCCGCGTGGGTCGCGGTGACGCCCAGGCCTATTGCATCCTCTACTCGGATAACCAGAATGAAGTGACACGGACCCGTATGGAGCTCATGTGTCAGATTCAAGACGGCTTTCTGCTTTCCGAGAAGGACCTTCTCCTTCGGGGCAGCGGCGAATTCTTCGGCTACCACCAGCACGGCATGCCAGACCTCAAGGCCGCCGACATCGTAAGAGATCTCCCGCTCTTAGAAGAAGCACGGAAGGAAGCCAAGAAGGCGGTGGACGCAGGCATGGATTTCCACGCAGAGCTTTCACATAGATTTGGCGGGGCGTTTTTTGAGAAGCTCTACGAGTAGAAAGGGATAAGGGATAAGGCGCATTTGACTGCTTCGTCATAGCTTTGAGCTATCAGCTTGGAGCTTGGAGCTCTGATAATGACACTTGGCATTTAAATACGTTTTGATAAAGCGGGCAAAGTGCTTCGTGCCTCTGTCATTGGACATGTCTACTGGCGCTGGCCGAGCTCCAAGCTCCTAGTTCTAGGCTCCAAGCTATGATGAAGCAGTCAAATGCGCCTTATCCCCGATTCTCTATCCCTTATCCCTAAAATGTAGCATTCACGATTTTTAGACAGAAACCTATCATCTATGATAT
>CAVKMC010000076.1:0-5286 GCA_963657285.1 Agathobacter sp. | reverse complement strand
ATATAATGTTTTAATTGACAGGGAGATACTCGCTGGCATTTGCATGTATATTATTTTCTATATATTATATGAGAGAAAAAATTATTTCCTAAAATCTAAATTGAATGGAGGCTATGATGAGAGCAGACAAGTTTGGCAAACAGGGACTGACTTTTGATGATGTGCTTCTGATTCCGGCACATTCCAATGTACTTCCCCGCGATGTAGACGTGCGTACCCATCTGACGAAGAATATCACCTTGAATATTCCCGTGATGAGTGCCGGCATGGATACGGTCACCGAAGCAGAGATGGCCATTGCCATTGCCCGCGAAGGCGGCATCGGTGTGATTCACAAGAATATGAGCATCGACGAACAGGCTAGAGAAGTGAAGCTGGTGAAGCGCTCGGAGCACGGCATCATCGTGGATCCGATTTACCTGTCACCGGACAACACACTTTCCGACGCTGACGAATTGATGAATAAATACCATATTTCCGGCGTGCCGATCACAGAGAATGGCAAGCTGGTAGGCATCATCACGAACCGCGACATGCGTTTCGAGACCGACCTGTCCCGTTCCATCAGTGAAATCATGACCTCCAAGGGCCTGGTCACTGCACCGGAGCATACGACCATGGAGGAAGCGAAGGGCATTCTTCAGGCGCACCGCATCGAAAAGCTGCCGCTGGTGGATGCTGAAGGCCACCTGAAGGGTCTCATCACCATTCGCGACATCGAGAAGATGAGAAAATTCCCGCAGTCCAATAAGGACGCAGACGGCCGCCTGATCGTAGCCGCTGCCATCGGCGTCACCGCTGACGTGGAGGATCGCGTGGAAGCGCTCCTGGATGCGAAGGCAGATGTATTTGTCATCGACACCGCTCATGGTCATAGTGAAGGGGTGCTGCAGACCATCCGTAAGCTCCGTGCTGATTTCCCGCATATCGAGCTCATCGCCGGCAATGTGGCTACCTATGAAGCTACGAAGGCTCTCATCGACGCCGGTGTTTCTGCGGTCAAGGTCGGCATCGGCCCCGGCTCCATTTGTACGACCCGCATCATCGCCGGCATCGGCGTGCCGCAGATCACGGCGATCTATGACTGCGCAAGAGCAGCTGAAGGCACGGGCATCCCGATCATCGCCGACGGCGGTATCCAGTACTCCGGCGACATCGCGAAGGCTTTGGGCGCCGGCGCCTCCTGCGTCATGCTGGGGAACCTCCTGGCCGGTACCGAAGAAGCTCCTGGCGAAATGATTATTTACCAGGGCAAGAATTACAAATCCTACCGCGGCATGGGCTCTCTGGGCGCTATGCAGTCGGGCAGTAAGGATCGCTATTTCCAGCAGAATGCGAAGAAGCTGGTGCCGGAGGGCATCGAGGGCCGCATTCCTTACAAGGGACATGTTTCCGATGTACTCTTCCAGCTCATCGGTGGCCTCCGCGCAGCGATGGGCTACTGCGGTGCCAAGGATATCAAGGCTATGAATGAAGAGACACAGTTTATTCAGATTACCGGCGCAGGCCTGCGTGAAAGCCATCCCCATGATGTGAGCATCACCAAGGAAGCACCGAACTACAGCGTGAAATGATTGATATACAAAGCGCCTCTCACAATGTGATGAATGTCCATGTCTATGCACTGACCATGGAGGATGTGCTCACATGGGCGAAAGAGGCGGTACAAAAAGAAAAGCCGCACCTCATCGCGACGGCCAATGCAGAAATGATCATGCAGGCCCAAAGCGATACGGAGCTATGCCGCATTTTGAATGAAGCAGACATGGTGGTGCCTGACGGCGCCGGCGTGCTCTGGGCCGGGGAAACCCTGGGGACTCCCTTCCCCGAGCGTGTCACCGGCGCGGACCTGTCTGTGGAGCTTTTGAAAATTGCCGGAGAAGAGAAGTGGCCCGTCTATTTCTTAGGCGGCGCTCCCGGCGTAGCACAGAAGGCAGCGGATACCTTCATGAAGGACCACGGGACATTTTCTCTCGTGGGCTGCCACGATGGCTATTTCGACGAAGCAGAAGAAAAGAAAATCATTGCAGATATCAAAGCAAGCGGCGCCCGCCTCCTTCTGGTAGGACTCGGGGTGCCGAAGCAAGAAAAGTGGCTCTCTCGCCATAAGGAAGAGCTGGGCCCGGTGCTCGCCATGGGCATCGGCGGCGTCTTTGACGTAATGAGTGGAAATCTCAAGAGAGCGCCTCTCTGGATGCAAAGAAATCGCCTGGAATGGGCCTATCGCTTGTATCTGCAGCCAAGCCGCATCGGCCGCATGATGGCCATTCCCCGGTTCATGAGAGCCGTGAAGAAGTGGAAGAAAAACGAGGCAGGGAAGTAGTGGTATAAACGTGGGTGGTTTTAGTAATCGGTAGTCGGTAGTCGGTAGTCGGGGCGCGTCTTCCGCGGCGTGACCTCCTTCCTCTGGAAGGAGGGGGACCGCGATAGCGGTGGAGGTTGGCTGGGATAGCAGTCAAGCGTGTCCCGACTACCGACTACCGACCACCGACTACTAAACTACTACTTGACTACATCCGCAAAAACAAGCCTCCATGAAAAACTAATAGGAGATAGTGATGCTGAAAAAACCAATCATATTGCCTGAGGGTTACCCCTTTATCATAGGGGCGCTGATCCTTGGCGCTATGGGGATATACATGAAATGGTATTATGCAGCAGTCATTCCCTTTGTATTGGCTGTGTACTTTACCTATTTCTTCCGCTGTCCTCGCAGAAACGATAAAATTACACCCGGCGACGATGTTCTGGTGTCTCCGGCCGATGGCACAGTCGTGGCTGTCAGCCATGATGCCCAGGAGGACATGTTCCTTGGGCAGAAGTGCCACAAGATTACGATTTTCCTTTCCATCTTCGATGTGCATTGCAACCGAAGCCCCATGGAAGGAAAGATCACCTATCAATCCTACATGCAGGGCCAGTTCCTGCCGGCCTACGAGGAGGGCGTGGGCTTTGTGAATGAACGCGGTGCCATCGGCATCACCGGGAAGGATCGCTCCATCCTGGTGATTCTCATCGCCGGCATCCTGGCACGCCGCGTAGTTTCCTGGAAAAATCTGGGAGATGACCTTAAAAAAGGGGAGCTTTACGGGATGATCAAATTTGGTTCCTGCACGGAGCTCTACATCCCGGGAGATTGTGAAATCTGCGTCAAAAAAGGCGATAAAGTGCGCGGCGGCCTGACCGTCGTAGGGAGGCTGAAGTAAGTTGAATAAATCTTGGATTGCCAATGGCGTCACCGCGGCCAATGCCTTCTTCGGAGGCTTGTCCATCATGATGTCCATCGAAGGCCACTGTGACCTGGCCGCTATTTTCATATTGATTGCCATGGTAGCCGATGCGCTGGATGGCCGTGTGGCCCGGGCGCTGCACACCGCAGGCCCTATGGGCGTAGAGCTGGACTCTCTCTCTGATGATATTTCCTTCGGCATTGCGGCCGGCGCTTTGATCTACTCCTACCAGCTCCACGAACTGGGCTGGCTGGGCATCATCCCCTGCGCGCTTCTTGGTACCTTCTGCGCCTTCCGTCTGGCTCGCTTCAATGTGAAGGTCAGCGATGTGCACGGCTACTTCGAAGGACTTCCGTGCCCGACCACCGGCGTGATCATTTCCGCCTATGTGCTCTCCGGTGCAAAGATCTGGGACTGGGCGGTCATGCTCATCGTCCTCCTCCTGGCCTTCCTGATGGTCAGTGAAATCCACTATCCTGACAACAAAGGCGCCAGCGCGGACCAGCTGCACTGGCAGGCCCTCGCTATTTGCGTGGCCTTCCTCGTCGTATGCACTGCTTTCTACTGGCCGATCTGGGCGGCAGCACTTTGCTTTGCGTACATCCTCTTTGGTATGATGAATACCTTCCTGAATCGTAGAAAAAATAAGAAAAAAGCACTCAGAAGAAAAATAAGAAAAGAACCTGAGGACATCGATCAATGAACCACTATCTCGATATAATCATGCTTCCGGTGCAGATGATTGTGGGGATCTTCACGATCTATTACACCGTCATCGCACTCTTTGGCATGTGGCATCGAAAAGAAAAAAATCTGGCGGCGCCGAAGAGCAAATTCGCCATCGTCATCCCGGCTCACAATGAAGCCATGGTGATCAGCGACCTTTTGGAAAATTTGAAGCTTTTGAAATATCCAAAGGAGCTTTACGACGTCTACCTCATCGCAGACAACTGCACGGATAATACGGCGGACATCGCGCGGCAGCACGGCGCTCATGTTTTCGAAAGAGAAAACAAAGAGCTGGTGGGCAAGGGCTACGCCATGGACTGGGTATTTCCAAAAATTTTTGATTTGCAGAAAGGCTATGATGCCTTCTGTGTCTTTGATTCCGACAACCTGGTGCATCTGGATTTCCTGGCGGTGATGAACAATCGCCTTCTCAAAGGACAGAAGGTCCTGCAGGGCTATCTCTCGGCGAAGAATCCGGTGGACACCTGGGTATCCGGTACCTTTGCTATCGCCTTCTGGACCATCAACCATCTCTGGCACTTGGGGAAATACAATCTGGGCCTCTCTTCCTGCTTGGGCGGCACCGGCATGTGCATCTCTGCGGACATCGTAGAGAAATACGGCTGGGGCTGCGACTGCCTCACCGAAGACATGGAATTCGCTATGAAATGTCTGTCCCACGGCATCCGCACCTGCTGGGTCCATGACGCCATCATTTACGACGAAAAGCCCCTGGGCTTCATGGCCTCCTGTCGCCAGAGAAAGCGTTGGGCTCAGGGCCAATTCGACTGCTCCGAGCGCTACATCCCCATCCTGTGGAAGGAAGGCATCAAGCGCCGCAGCATCGTAGTCTTGGACGGCATCATGCAGCTCTTGCAGAACTATTTCCTCCTGGTCTCCACCTTCTACCTGGTGATGACCTACATCAATATGTTCTACCCCTGCTTCACCGTGGTGCTTTACAACGACGTGCTCCTGCCGCATCAGTTCTGGACCATCCTGGCCTTCATCCAGTCTGTGGTGCCACTCATCGTACTCCTGCAGATCCAAGTGCCGGTGAAAATTTATCTCTACTGGCTCATCTATCCGATCTTCATGTACTCCTGGATCCCCGTCACCATCCTTGGCTGGAAGGATCGCCACGAAAAAGCCTGGGTCCACACCATTCACACGAGAAGCATGCACTTCGAGCAGGCATCGCTGACGAGGAAGAAGGAAATAGATCAATGACGCAGAGATGGGCAGGTGGTGCTACCCGCCAGTATCTACAAGGGGTTCAAGGTTCAAGTATTTAGGTTCAAGGGGAGGTGCGGCGCACAAATCAGGA
>CAVKMC010000075.1:0-8213 GCA_963657285.1 Agathobacter sp. | reverse complement strand
TCTATCCGGCGCTATCGCGCGACCCTTCTCCAAGGGTCTACTCCCGTAAGGCTAGTGTCATGTTCTAAGCTAAGCCTCAGCATGAAAACCCTTAACTTAATAGCATTACCCACTAGAGCTGGGTCAGCTGCCTCAAGAGCCCCGTCCGATCCTCCGCCTTCATCAGCATCTCGCCGATGAGGACGGCGTCGGCGCCGGCTTCGCGCATGCGCTTCACCACGTCCACGGACATCATGCCGCTTTCGGAAACGAGGAGGCGGTCATCGGGCACTAGCTTCGCCAGGCGCTCGGTGGTTTCCAGCTTGATGGTGAAATCGCGAAGGTCGCGATTGTTCACGCCGACGATACGGCAGCCGGCCTTAAGCATGCGCTCCATTTCCTTCTCGTCATGGGCTTCGGCGAGGACGCCCAGGCCCAGGCCTCTAGCGAGGTCGTAGAAAATTTTGATTTCCTCATCGGAGAGGATCGCCGCGATGAGAAGGATGGCGGAAGCGCCCGCGAGGGCTGCCTCTTCGATCTGGCAAGGGTCTACGATGAAGTCCTTTCGGAGCACCGGGATTTCTACTTCCTTTGCCACAGTCTTCAGGTACTCGATGTCGCCCTTGAACCATTTCGGTTCGGTCAAGCAAGAAATCGCAGATGCGCCAGCGGCTTCGTATTCCTTTGCGATTTTTTCAAAAGGGAAATCCGCGCTGATAGTTCCCTTCGATGGCGATGCTTTTTTCAGCTCACAGATGAGGGAGAGCCTGGGCTTCGCCAGATTTCTATAAAAGAGATCGTCCTCTCGCGGCTTGAAATCCTTCATGGCCTCGTGGATGTCTCCGTAGTAGCCGCTATCCTTCAGCGCCGCGATGCGCCGACGGGTCTCTGCTGCAATGTCGTCAAGAATCATAAGCGCCTCACTGGTTGGACAATGCGATGTAGGCTTCCATGGTCTTGTAAGCCGCGCCGCTATCGATCATCTCAGCGGCTTTCGCGATACCATCCGCCATGGTGGGGACTGCCTGGGCTGCATAGAGCGCGAGGCCCGCATTGAGGAGCACTGCATTTCTCTTGGTACCCTGAATGGTGCCGGAGAGGATGCTCTTGGTGATTTCCGCATTCTCTTCTGCCGTGCCGCCCACCAGCTCTTCTTTCGTGCCACGGGCAAGGCCGAAGTCCTCGGGGCAAATCTTCGTGGTGCGGTAGTAGCCGTCCTTGAGCTCACAGACGAGAGTCGGAGCAGATGGGGAAACCTCATCCAGGTGATCCTCGCCGTAGACCACCAGCGCATTCTTCACGCCCAACTTGTCAAGGACCTTAGCTACCGGCTCTACCAGGTACGCATCGTAGACGCCCAGGAGGAAATAATTCGGGTTCGCCGGATTCGTGAGGGGCCCGAGAATATTAAAGACCGTACGGAAGCCCAGCTCTTTTCTGATGGGTCCCACATATTTCATAGCGGCGTGATATTTCTGCGCGAAGAGGAAGCAGAAGCCCACCTTGTCCAGAAGCTCCAGGGCCTTCGCCGGATCCTGGGCGATGTTCACGCCGAGAGCCTCCTGCACGTCGGCGGTGCCGGACTTGGAGGAAGCAGCGCGGTTGCCGTGCTTCGCTACCTTCACGCCGGCAGCGGCAATAACGAAGGCGGAGGTAGTGGAAATATTGAAGCTGTTCGAACCATCGCCGCCGGTGCCAACGATTTCCAGTACCTGCATGCCCGGGTGCGCCACCGGCGTCGCGTGCTCTCTCATGGCCGCAGCGCAGCCGGAAATCTCATCGATGGTTTCCGCTCTCGTGCTCTTGGTGGAGAGGGCGGCGAGGAAGGCTGCGTTCTGGGTCGGCGTGGTCTTGCCGTCCATGATTTCATTCATCACTTCGTAGGCTTCTTCGTAGGAGAGATCTCCCTTTCTCACGATTTTCTGGATAGCTTCTTTAATCATTTTTCATTCCTCCATTTTTTCTGCAGGGAGGCAAATAAAAAATCCGTCCCTGACAAATACTTGTCAAGGACGGATACTATTCCGCGGTGCCACCTTGCTTCAGGGTATGACCCCTGCTCTTAGCGAGATACCAACATATCTCCGGCAACTGACGTATGCCCGACGTCGCTAGCTACTAAGAAATCTTTTCACTGCGCCCTCAGCGGT
This sequence comes from Agathobacter sp., assembly GCA_963657285.1. Taxonomy (GTDB): domain Bacteria; phylum Bacillota; class Negativicutes; order Veillonellales; family Dialisteraceae; genus Dialister. The sequence continues at coordinate 6,084 of CAVKMC010000075.1, read as the reverse complement.
CCATTTAACAATCTGCGTTCTGCCGGCTTCTCATTGCCCCGACTCCCTGTAAGTGCACGTACTGTTTTTATCTCCGCTTCAACGGTTTGTTTATTTGGTTGTAACCATGATAATACGCAACTTCGGTTCTGTCAAGGGGGGTTGCAAAACGCTAGCGGTTTTGTAATTAGTAATTAGTAATCGGTAGTCGGTGGCCGGTGGTCGGTGGTCGGTGGTCGGTAGCCGGTGGTCGGTGGTCGGTGGCCGGTAGTCGGTAGTCGGTAGTCGGTGGTCGGTGGCCGGTAGTCGGTAGTCGGTAGTCGGTGGTCGGTAGCCGGTGGTCGGGGCGCGGTTGCGTGCTATCTAGAAAAAAACTGCGAGTCTGAAAAATCAGATTCGCAGTTTTTTAGAGTGTCTTACTTATTTTGCCAGCTTTGCAATGACATCTTTGGTGACATCTACGCCGCCGTCTACGACTGCGCCCTGTTCAAGGATGATGTCGAGGCCCAGGTCCTGGCGTACCTGCTGAATCGCTTTTCTTACGTCAGTGAAAATCGGCTGCATGGTGGAGCTTTCTTTCTGGTTCAGTTCTTTCTGGATTTCAGCGAAAATCTGCTGTTTTTCCTGATCAGATTTGCCCTGGCTGCGGCTTTCGAAATTCTGCTGTGCTTTCTGTCCTGCATTTCTGAGGTCCAGCTGTGCCTTCTGCATCTTCGGATGAGACTGGAGAGCTGCATTGGTATCTACGAAGCCGATGCCTGCTGCAGATACGGAAACCATGGTGCCAAATGCAATCATACCAGCAGCTACTGCTGCTACTGCTTTATTCATTTTCATAATATTTCCTCCTAAAAACGCTCCCTTGGAAGCTTCGGGTATATCTTAATTCTAAGCTAATAGTATGGCTCTGTCAATGGTAGAAGTCATAAATAAATTTGAAAAAGGGATGAATGAAATGTTTGAGGGATAAGGGACATGGGATAAGGCGCATTTGACTGCTTCTTCATAGCGAGGAGCTTTGAGCTTGGAGCTTGGAGCTCGGCTAGAGACAATAGGAGCACTTTGCAAAGGAAGCAAAAGAAGAAGCGAACGTTGGCGCTTTCGTCGTTGTCTCGTGGGACGAGCTTACAAGCTCCAAGCTAAAAGCTCCTCGCTATAAGGTAGCAGACATACGCGCTCTTTATCAAAGGAGGTCATCGCCTGCCCTGCAGGCGCCCTCTTCTGGAAAAAGGGCATGTACAAATAAAAGAGCCGCGAGGGAAGTCGCGACTCTTTTATTTTATTTCTTTTCCAAATGCTTGAGGCCTTTGTCCGCGATGTCGTGGCGGTACTGCATGCCGCGCCAGTGGATGTGGCTCACGCCTTGGTAGGCTTTGGCTTTGGCTTCGGCCAGGGTGTCGGCTACGGCCACCACGTTCAGCACGCGGCCGCCATTGACGACGTAGTCTCCATTCTTCTTCGCTGTGCCGGCGTGGAAGACGAGGCAGCCTTCGGCTTCGGCATCTTCGATGCCGGTGATGACTTCACCGGAGGAGTGGGAGGCCGGGTAGCCTTCGGAGGCGAGCACTACGTCTACGGCGCAGGCTTTTTTCCATTTCACTTCTTCATCATCAAGCTTGCCCTGGGAGCAGTGGAGCATCACCTGGGCCAGGTCGCCGTCAAAGAGCGGGAGTACGGCTTCGGTTTCCGGATCGCCGAAGCGGCAGTTGAATTCTACCACCTTCGGGCCTTCGTCGGTGATCATGAGGCCGGCATAGAGGCAGCCCTTGAAGGGGTAGCCTTCTTTTTTCATGGCTGCCATGATGGGGCGAAGGATGCGTACATTCACTTCTTCGCTCATTTCCTTGGTCATCACAGGAGCTGGGCCGTAAGCACCCATGCCGCCGGTATTCGGTCCTTTGTCGAAGTCGAAAATGCGTTTATGGTCCTGGGAGGAAATCATAGGCACTACGTTTGTGCCGTCGCAGAAGCAGAGGACACTGGCTTCTTCGCCTTCCATGAATTCTTCAATGACCACGGACGCACCGGCGCCGCCAAAGGCATGGCCCTCGAGCATGTCCTTCACAGTGGCGATGGCTTCTTCTTCGTCCTGGGCAATGATGACGCCCTTGCCGGCTGCCAGGCCGTCAGCTTTGATGACGATGGGATAGGTGTCATTGCCTTTCAGGTAGGCAATGGCTTTTTCTTCGTCGTCAAAGACTTCATAAGCAGCGGTGGGGATGCCATATTTCTTCATCAACGCTTTCGCAAAGCCTTTGGAGCCTTCGATGCGGGCAGCGGCTTTCGATGGACCGAAGAAAGCGAGGCCTTTCTTTTCAAATTCATCAGCCAACCCTTCGGTGAGGACGGTTTCCGGGCCAGCTACGGTGAGGTCCACCTGCATGAGCCGTGCAAAGTCCAGGATATCCTCATTTCCTTTGACGGGGATCAGAATGGCTACGTCACGCATGCCTTCGCTTCCGGGGATGGCAAAGACCTCCGTCACTGACGGGCTTTGGGAGAGCCGCCAAGCGAGGGCATGCTCTCTGCCGCCCGTACCAATTACTAATACTCTCATAAAAATTCCCTCTCTTAGCTATGACGGAAATGGCGGTGGCCGGTGAATACCATGGCGATGCCGTATTTGTTGGCCATGTCGATGGATTCCTGGTCACGGATGGAACCGCCCGGCTGAATGACAGCGGTGATACCTGCTTTGCCTGCCGCTTCGATGGTGTCGCCGAAGGGGAAGAAGGCGTCGGAGCTCATGACGGAGCCCTTCGCTTTTTCGCCGGCTTCTGCGATAGCGATGTCAGCAGAGCCTACGCGGTTCATCTGACCTGCGCCGACGCCAAGGGTGGTATCCTTATTCGTGAGGACGATGGCATTGGACTTCACGTGCTTGACAATAACCCAAGCGAATTCCAAAGCCTTCCATTCTTCTTCCGTCGGCGCTCTGTCGGTAACCACCTCACAGTCAGCGCGGGTCTCGGTGCTGTTATCCGGAGTCTGTACCAGAAGGCCGCCGGACACTTTGTGTACGGAGAGCTCTTCGTGGCTGAGCTGTGGTACTTCGATGAGACGGATATTTTTCTTGGTGCCAAGGACCTCCAAAGCTTCAGCAGAGAATTTCGGAGCCATAACGACTTCGAAGAAAATCGGTTTCATTTCTTCGGCGGTCGCTTTGTCACATTCGCGGTTCATGGCTACGATGCCGCCGAAGGCAGATTTGCTGTCTGCTGCAAAGGCTTTCTTGAATGCGTCAAGAGCGCTGTCGCCCAGAGCGCAGCCGCAGGGGTTGGTGTGCTTAATAATGGCGCAAGCGGGCTGATCCTTCCATTCGGAGGCCAGATCCCAAGCCGCTTCCATGTCCACGATATTGTTGTAGGAAAGTTCTTTGCCGTGGAGCTGCTTGGCATCAGCGATGCCGCCCTTCACTTCCGGATCCTTGTAGAAGGCTGCCTTCTGGTGCGGATTTTCGCCGTAGCGCAGATCCTGTACCTTCACATAAGCCTGGCTATATACGTCCGGCAGTGCGTCTTTATTTCCATTGACTTCCTTGGTCAGGTAATCAGCGATAGCGCAATCATAGAGACCGGTGTGGAGGAAGGCTTTTCTCGAAAGGTCCAGGCGGAATTCATCGGTGAGCGTATCAGTCTTGATGCGTTCCAGGATGTCGCCGTACTGAGCCGGGTCTACTACGATGGCTACGTATTTATAATTTTTCGCTGCCGCGCGAACCATGGACGGGCCGCCGATGTCGATATTTTCGATGGCTTCTTCGCGGGTCACATTCGGCTTCGCAATGGTTTCACGGAAGGGATAGAGGTTCACAGCCACCAGGTCGATGCCGGTGATGCCGTGTTCTTCCATGGCCTTCACATGCTCCGGATTGTCACGGATAGCCAGGATGCCGCCGTGAATTTTCGGATGCAGGGTCTTCACGCGGCCATCCATCATTTCCGGGAAGCCAGTGACTTCGGAAACAGATTTCACCGGGATGCCGGCGTCAGTGATGGCTTTCATGGTGCCGCCGGTGGAAATAATTTCTACGCCCAGCTCATGAAGTCCTTTTGCAAATTCTACAATCCCTGTCTTATCAGATACGCTGATCAGGGCTCTTTTTACTGCCATTTTGACTCCTCCTTTATAATTTTCCGTGCATGCCTGCTACGTGGTGGCCTTCCAAGGAAAGCTCATCGGCGCAATAAGCCGCTACGGCGCGTACATAGGCCGGATGTTCCTGCTCGAGGATGCGAGCGGACAGGGTGTCCTCTGTGTCGTCGTCGTAAACCGGCACAGCCACCTGGGTAATGATGGGGCCGTCGTCGAGGCCGGTGCCTACGAAATGAACAGTGCAGCCTGCCACCTTCACGCCGGCTTCGATGGCCTGGCGCTGGGCATGAAGCCCGCGGAAGCTGGGAAGCAGGGCCGGATGGATATTGATGATCTGATTCGGGAAGGCATGGATCAGATTTTCGCCGCAAATTCTCATGTAGCCGGCCAGGCAAATGAGATCGGGGGTATAGGATTTCGCCGCTTCCAGGATGGCGCCATTGAACGCCTCTTTGCTTTCAAAGGCTTTGCGCTCCAGGACTGTGGTGGGCACATCCCAGCGCTTCGCTCTTTCCAGCACCTGTGCATCGGCGTGGTCACAGATGACGCCGACCACGGTGCCGTTCACGGTGCCATTCACAGTGGCTTCGTGGATGGCTTCTGCATTGGAGCCGCGGCCCGATGCGAATACGAGGATTCTTTTCTTATTCTTCATGGAAAAGACCGCCTGTCACGATGACATCCTTATTTCCTTCAGTGATTTCGCCCACTTCGTAAACTGCTTCGCCGATGGAGGCCAGGATTTCCTTCGCCTTCTCTGCTTCTTCGCGGCTCATGATGAGGAGCATGCCGAGGCCGCAGTTGTAGGTGCGGTACATTTCATGAGCTTCTACGCCGCCCTCTCTCTGCAGGAACGGGAAAATCGGAAGCATGGGCCACTTGTCAGCGTCCAGCACGGCACGAGTGCCTTCGGGAAGCACGCGGGGGATATTGTCATAGAAGCCGCCGCCGGTGATGTGGACCATGCCATTCACCTTCGCGCCCTTGAGAACCGGGAGGACCGGCTTCGGATAGAGGCGGGTCGGAGTGAGAAGCACTTCGCCAAGAGGCTTGTCAAAGCCTTCATAGGTTTCTTTCAGAGACAGCTCGTTATCTTTGATGATGCGACGTACCAAGGAGTAGCCATTGGAATGAACGCCGGTGGACGGGAGGCCCAAAATCACATCGCCTACGGAAATATCCTCGCCGGTGATGATGTCCTTGCGGTCTACGATGCCTACAGCAAAGCCGGCTACATCGTAGTCGCCCTTCGCATAAAAGCCGGCCATCTCAGCGGTCTCGCCGCCGAGGAGTGCACAGCCGGACTCGATGCAGGCATTGGCTACGCCTTTTACGATTTCTGCCATCAGCTCCGGTTCCAGCTTGCCGGTAGCGATGTAGTCCAAGAAGAAGAGGGGACGAGCGCCCTGGACCAGCACGTCATTGACACTCATTGCCACGCAGTCCTGGCCAATGGTGTCGTGGATGCCCATTTCAATAGCCAGGCGCAGCTTCGTGCCTACGCCGTCGGTGCCGGATACGAGGACCGGGTCGTCGGACAATTCATCCTTCAAGCGGAAGAGTCCGCCAAAGCCGCCAAGGTCACCCATGACGCCTCTGGTATATGTAGCCTGTACGGATTTTTTAATCAGTTCTACTTCTCTTTCACCGGCGTCGATGTCTACGCCAGCTTCCGCATAGGTCAAGCCTTTTTTCTTTTCAGCCATAATGACTCCTTATGAAATAAATGCAGGGATAAGGGACAAGGGATAAGGGATAAGGCGCGTTTGACTGCTTCGTCATAGCAATGAGCTTTGAGCTATGAGCTTGGAGCTTTTTTAGCGTCAGTAAGCATGTTAGGGAAACGGCACAAAACAATTAGCACAGCGTAATTAAATGCTACATAACGCCAGCAGAGCTCCAAGCTCCAAGCTCCAGGCTCCCAGCTATGAGGAAGCAGCTAAAGAGGCTCTTATTATCTCATTATCTCAATTTTCAAAACTTAATTCTCATCTTCCATGCTGCCTAAGC
>CAVKMC010000074.1:4109-8282 GCA_963657285.1 Agathobacter sp. | reverse complement strand
TCGCGGCGCTTTGTAATTTGTGCGCCGCACTTCCCCTTGAACCTTGCCCCCTGACCCCTTGAACCTTCTACCCACGAAAGGAGCCCATCATGAGCCTTGCAGACCGGAAATATCTGGAAATCATACAAAACATTTTAGACAGCGGCGCCCTTGGCGACAACCGCACCGGCATGCCCGCCTACAAGCTGCCGCACCAGATCATGCAATTTGATCTGGAAAAAGAATTTCCCATCCTCACCACCAAATTTGTAGCCTTCAAGACCGCAGTGAAGGAAATCCTCTGGATCTGGCAGAAGCAGTCCAATGACGTTCGGGAGCTGCAGAAATGGAACTGCCATGTGTGGGACGAATGGATGCGCGAGGACGGCACCATCGGCAAAGCCTACGGCTACCAGCTGGGGAAATACCACCAGGTGGACACGCTCCTGGAAACACTCAAGAAAGATCCCCAGAGCCGCCGCATGGTGGTGGACCTGTGGAACGTCCATGACCTCCCGGACATGGCCCTCCAGCCCTGCGCCTTTCTTACCATGTGGGATGTCTCCGATGACGGCCGACTGAACTGCATGCTTGTCCAGCGAAGCGGCGACATGGGTCTCGGCGTACCATTCAACATGAGCCAATACGCCGCCCTTGTGTGCATGATCGCCCAAGTCAGCGGCCTGCGCCCCGGCCTCTTCACCCACGTCATCAATAACGCCCACATCTACGCCAACCACGTGGATCAGCTGAAGCTCCAGCTCACCCGCCTCCCTGAGGCTTACGCTGCGCCGAAGCTTGTCCTGAATCCGGACATCAAAAATTTCTACGACTTCCAGCCCGAAGACATCCGCCTGGAAAATTATCAGCACCACGACAAGATCGCCATGGAGGTATCTGTATGAGCCTCTCCCTCATCGTCGCCAAAGCAAAGAACAACGTCATCGGCAAAGACAACCAGCTCATCTGGCACCTCTCCGACGACCTCAAGCGCTTCAAAGCCCTCACCATGGGTCATCCCATCGTCATGGGCCGCAAAACCTTCGAGAGCCTCCCCAAGGTCCTTCCCGGCCGTACCCACTACGTGCTTACAGGAAATAGAAATTACAAAGTCCCCGAAGGCGTCCTCCTCTTCCATGACGTGAAAGATTTGCTCGCCTCCCTCCCGGAAGGCGAAAGCTTCCTTATCGGCGGCGCCCGCATGTACGAAGAGCTCCTCCCCTACGTAGATACCCTCTACATCACAGAAATAGAAAAGGACTACGAAGGCGACGCCTATTTCCCCGACTTCGATCCGTCCGCTTGGGATCTCATCGAAAAAGTGGAAGGCGAAGGACCTATTCCGCATGCCTTTTGCACTTATAAAAGAAAATAAAAAAATAAAAGCCACCTCGAGGGGTGGCTTTTTCCTTGAGACAGGTCTCCTCCGTCCAAGGGGAGGATGTCGCGTGGCGGGAAGCATGCCTTAGCCATCACTGCTCATGCTATAATGAAAAGTAAATACCAAAAGGAGGCGTCCTATGAGTCAGACGGCAGCCAGCTTTCTTATGATCTCCGTCCTATTGGTACGGAGCATGTCTTTTTTATTTTCCAAATTCTGCTTAGAAGAGATGGATCCCTATCAGCTCTTGGGCGTCCGTTTCTTTTTAGCCTTCCTCGTCCTGTGGCCATTCTTTTGGGGGCGGCTCCGTCGGAATATATCCCGGACGCTTCTCGCGGACAGCGCCATCCTAGGCGCCCTCATCTTTGCGGTGATGGCCTGCGAGATGGAAGCGCTCCTCCGCACGGACATTTACATCATCGCCTTCCTGGAAAATTCCGCCTTCATCTTCGTGGCCTTTTTCACCTTTCTCTTGACCCGTGAGGTGCCGTCTCTCCATAAGCTCACCGGCATCGCCATCGTCCTTATCGGCGTGGGGCTTCTCACTCTGAAAGGAAATCAGATTTCCATCGATAGCGGTACGCTCTATGCGGCAGCGGCCTCCTTCTTCTACGGCATCTTCATCATCGCCACCGCCCGCATGGCCGGGCGCGATGACCCGCTGGCCCTTGGTGTATGGCAGATGGGGTGGATGGGACTCATAAGCCTTGCCGTTTCCTTTTGGGGCAGCGGAGTCTCTTTTGATTTCTCGGAAACCATTTGGTACTACCTGGCCTTCCAAATTTTCGTCTGCACCGCCTTCGGCTTCACCTTCCAGACCGTAGCGCAGAAATACATCTCCGCAGACGACGCCAGCTTCCTTTGCGCCTTAGATCCTCTCTTTGCCATGATCTGGGGCTGCCTCTTCGCCGGAGAAGAGCCCGGTCTCTTTGGCCTGACGGGGAGCGGGCTGATCATCCTGGGGATTTTGTATATTCACGGGAAGCTGGAAGCGGCGTGGAAATGGCTGCGGGGGATTAGTGGTCAGTAATTAGTAATTAGGAATCAGGAATTAGGAATCGGTCTATGTATATACTGGCATTAAACGCGTCCTGATCACTAATCACCGATTACTATATCTCTTCCGTTTCCACGTGTTCGTCACTGCTAATGAATCTCTTTATAAACTGCGAGAGAAAATTTTTGGGAAAGGCGTTAGAAAAATCAAGGCGCAGAAAAGTATTTGACGAAAGGAAATTTCTGTGCTACAATAACCAACGTCATATGGCGCAAGGCCGTATGTAAAGAAATATGGCGGGTGTGGTGAAGTGGTTAACACGGCGGATTGTGGCTCCGTTACGCGAGGGTTCGAGTCCCTCCACTCGCCCCATTTTTTTTTACCCAAAATCCGATTTTATCGGTTATTGCGGGGGTATCGCCAAGCGGTAAGGCAACGGACTTTGACTCCGTTATCGGTAGTTCGACTCTACCTACCCCTGCCAGACGAAAGAGACAGATTCAAAGCATCCCACGAGGGGACTTCGCTTTGGATCTGTTTTTTTGTGACAAAAAATGAAAAGTACATAGTAATAAATGTATCAAATAATGCATTGGAGGTTATAGAAAATGGAAGGATTTGCAGCCTTTCGATTATTTATTTATCTTATGCAGTGTGGTAAAATGAAATCAATATCGAAGCGGGTACTGCTTCGAGGAATTTGAGTCCCAGGAACATACTGATTACAACCATTTCGGCATCGACAAGTGCTTCCCGGACAGCCTGAGAGGAGTTCTGATATTTATGAGCGAGACAGTACAGTTTTATTTGGCCATCTTCATTTTCTGTCTGACTTACATAGGTATTATGTCAGAGAAAATCCCCCGCACCATTTGCGCGTTGTTCGGCGGCGGCGCCATGGTGTACTTTGGCTTTGTCACCCAGGATGAGGCGATTAAGGAATTCATCGACTTCAATACCATTGGCCTTTTGGCAGGTATGATGATCCTGATTTCCGTGGTGAAGAAATCCGGCTTCTTCCGTGTCCTCGCTCTGTGGGCTATGAAAATGTCCAAAGGCGCGCCCCGTGAGCTTCTGGTGCTACTCTCCATCGTCACCGCCGTCGGCGCGGCTATGATTGACTCCGTCACCGCAGCGCTCCTCATCGCGCCGATGACCATTTCTCTTTGCCGCATGCTTCACATGTCTCCGGTGCCGATTCTGATTTCTGAAATCCTGATGTGCAACATCGGCGGTACGGCTCTCATGATCGGTAACCCGCCCAACGTTATGATCGGCTCGGCTACTCACTTGGACTTCAATGACTTCCTGATCAACCTGGCGCCGGTGGTAGCTGTGACCATCGCGGTCACCCTGGTGGCTATTCTCTTCATCTTTAGAAAACAGCTGCACTCTGTCCCCATGGACCAGGCAGAGATCGATAAGATCGATATCATGTCGGCTATCGAAGACCGCATGATTTTCAATCGTTCTCTGACCGTCTTGGGCCTCACCATTGCAGGCTTCGTCGTACATAGCACCTTCGGTCTCCAGTCCGCTACCATCGCCCTGACCGGCGGTGTGGTGGCTCTCCTGGTTTGCCATATCAATCCGGAAGATGCACTGAAGGAAGTGGACCTGGATACCTTGATGTTCTTCATGGGCCTCTTCATTTTGGTCGGCGGCATGGAAAAGGCTGGCGTCATTACTGCCATCGCGCAGTACGGCATCGCTCTGGTAGATGGGGACATCCATCTCATCACCTACCTGATCCTCTTCCTGGCCGGCATCGCTTCTGCCTTCATTGATAACATCCCATTCACTGCGACCATGATCC
>CAVKMC010000074.1:0-4099 GCA_963657285.1 Agathobacter sp. | reverse complement strand
TGCAGACTTCATGTGGTGGTCCCTTGCCTGCGGTGCCTGCTTTGGCGGCAACGGCACCATGATCGGCGCATCGCCGAATGTTATCATGGTAGCTATCGCAGCGAAGGAAGGCTTCAATATTTCCTTCGGCACCTTCATGAAATGGTGCTTCCCATTGATGATCCTTTCCCTTATCGTAGCCGCCGGCTACCTCGAAGTCCGCTACTTCATGCTTGGCATCTAAGAAATATGTTTCCTTTTCCCTCCTGCTTCCCTTGGGCAGGAGGGGATTTTTTTATTGGGCGAAAGGGATAGGGGGATAAGGCCCGCTTACCTGCTTCGTCATAGCTAGGAGCTTGGAGCTAGGAGCTAGGAGCTTCTTTGGCGACAGTAGGCATGCTTAGGAAATCGCCTGCTCCTCAATCAAATTGGTGGTTCTTTGGCTGTATAGTCGCGATTATAATGAAATAGAGAATGGAATCTCGTTTTATAAAACTATCGTCAAGTATGCTTACTGACTCCAACAAAGCTCCAAGCTCCCAGCTCATAGCTCAAAGTTATGTCGATACTGCTAAACGCGCCTTATCCCTTATCCCCTATCCCTTTCCTCGCAAAAGCATATCTTTATTTCCCCAAAGTCCCCGCCCATTTCACAATATGCATTTGACTTTTTCTTGAAATAGGTATACTATAAGTGAAGTGATTTGAAATTAAGTGTACATTTCAAGTAAAACGATTCTTTTCTTCATTGTTTAGGAGGACATGATGGACGCAAGAGAGAATGCTTATGTATTATGGTTTGACGAGCTGCACAGAGCGGATGTGAATCTGGTAGGAGGGAAGTCTTCTTCTCTGGGTGAACTGACCACCTCTGCCGATGTTCCGGTGCCATATGGCTACGCTACCACAGCTCATGCTTACCGTTATTTCATGGAAGTGACCGGACAGAATAAAAAGATCCATGAACTGCTGCAGGGCCTTGATGACGTAGAAGACTCCGTAGAGCTCCATGAAGTATGCACTAAGATTCGCGAAAGCATCGTTTCTGCAGAAATGCCGGAAGACCTGGCAGAAGAAATCGGCGACGCTTATGAAGAACTGGCTAAGAAAGTGAACGAAGAAAATCCGTACGTAGCTGTTCGTTCCTCTGCTACCGCAGAAGATTTGCCGGACGCTTCCTTTGCCGGCCAGCAGGATACCTACCTCAATGTCACCGGCCGCGACATGGTCATCCGCAAGGTCAAGGAATGCTACGCATCCACCTTCACCGACCGCGCTGTATACTACAGAGCGAAGAAGAATTTCGATCATGAAAATGTAGCCCTCTCCGCTGCTGTACAGATGATGGCTGACTCCAAGGTGGCCGGCGTTATGTTTACCGTAAACATTGCCAATGGCGACGATAAATCCATCATGATCGAAGGCTCCTGGGGCCTGGGCGAATACGTGGTACAGGGCACCGTCACTCCGGATAATTTCCTGATCAACAAAGACGACCTGACCATCAAAGAACGTCACATCAATGAAAAGACCATCGAGCTTGTCAGAAAGCCGGGTGGCGATGTAGAAGAAAGAAGAGTGCCGGAAGAAGCTGCCAAGGCGCAGGCTCTCACCGATGAACAGGTAGTACAGCTGGCTACCTATGCGAAAGCCATCGAAAAGCATTACGGCTGCTACATGGATATGGAATGGGCCGTAGACCACCAGGATCGCGTATGGATCCTCCAGGCTCGTCCGGAAACCGTTTGGTCCAAGAAGAATAAAGATAAGAAAGCAGGCGCTGAAGTGAAACTGACCACCGATCATAACGTACTCGTGAAGGGCCTCCCCGCTAGCCCGGGACTGGCAGCAGGCAAATGCCATGTCATCACCGACCCGAAGGATATCAATGAATTCAAGGAAGGTGAAATCCTCGTCACCACCATGACCTCCCCGGACTGGGTACCGGCTATGAAGAAAGCCATCGCCATCGTCACCGATGCCGGCGGCATGACCTGCCACGCTTCCATCGTATCCCGCGAACTTGGCATCCCCTGCGTGGTCGGCACCAAGAGCCGCAGCGTAGAAGCTACCAAGGTTCTGAAATCCGGCCAGGACGTCACCGTAGACGCACAGAACGGCGTTGTCTATGACGGTATCGTAGCTGACCTTGTAAAGAAAGAAGAACCGGCGGCTGCTGCTACCGGCGCAGCGCAGACTGTCGTAGCTGAATACTTCGCACCCACCGGTACCGGCGTCATGATGAATCTGGGCGATCCGGACCTGGCTGAGAAATACGCACAGCTCCCATGCGATGGCATCGGCCTGATGCGTGAAGAATTCATCTGGACCACCTTCATTCATGAACATCCGCTGTACCTCATCGAACAGGGCAAACCGGAAAAAGTTATCGACATGCTGGCTGAAGGCATCTCCAAGGTATGCCGCGCTCTCGCTCCGCGTCCCGTAGTTCTTCGCTTCTCCGACTTCAAGTCCGGCGAATACAGAAACCTCAAGGGCGGCGATAAATACGAACCGGAAGAACCGGCTGACCTCCTGGGCTGGAGAGGCGCTTCCCGTTACTACGACCCGGCCTACACCGACGCATTCCGTCTGGAACTGAAGGCTGTCAAGAAAGTTCGTGAAGAATTCGGCCTGAAGAACCTGAACTGCATGATCCCATTCTGCAGAACTGTTGACGAAGCTCGCAAGGTCACCGCTATCATGAAGGAAGAAGGCCTGGAAAGAGGTCCGGACTTCAAGCTGTACCTGATGGCTGAAATCCCGGCAAACATCATCCTGGCAGACAAATTCAATGAATTCGTAGATGGCTACTCCATTGGCTCTAACGACCTCACCATGCTGGTCCTTGGCTGCGATAGAAATAACGACACAGTTTCCGCCCTCTTCGATGAAAGAAATCTGGCTATCAAGAGAGCTGTCCGTCACCTCATCGCCACCGCTCACAAGGAAGGCAAGACCGTATCCATCTGCGGCCAGGCACCGTCTGTATACCCAGACTTCACCGAATTCCTGGTGAAGAGCGGTATCGACTACGTCTCCGTAAACCCGGACATGGTCAAAGCCACCAAGAGAAATGTAGCACGCATCGAACAGAGACTCATGCTCGACGCAGCTACCGGCAGAGGAATCCAGGACGTAGAGGACTACACCTGGTAATGAAATACATATCTCGAGGAAATATTTTTGAGAAAATTTCCTGAGAAATTTCCGGCGACCGGGGCTGTATGAGCAGTCCCGGGTTTGTCGTGATGAGAGTGGTCGAGGCGCGTGGCGCTTACCTGCTTCCTTATAGCTAGGAGCTATGAGCTTGGAGCTAGCAGCTTTATGAGAGGCAGTTAGCATGCTGAGCGTAGGCATCACGAGGCGTTTGCCGGCTTGCCTGAAGCGTATGGGATGCTACATGTCGCTTACGGAGCTCCAAGCTCCTAGCTCAAAGCTCAAAGCTATGTGGGAACAGGTACGCGGACCTTCTGGTGTAAGCCTTGACTCTTATGTCCATGCATAATCCCTGGGGTTAAGCCCTGAGATGCTATATTTTATAAAAAAGAGGAGATCCTGATGCAGCTGACCAGCCGCCAAAAAGAAATCACCCGCATCGTGCGGGAAAACGGCCCGATCACAGGGGAAATGATCGCGGAACGGCTTCATGTCACTCGAAGCGCGCTCCGCGGTGATCTGGCAGTCCTTCTCTCGGGAGAAGTGATTGCAGCGCGCCGGCGATTGGGCTACTATTACTTAGGTGGCGGAGAAGACCCCGCCGCCGCTGAGATCCGCTCCTGCACCGCAGAGAGCTGCATGTCCAGACCTGTGCTGGTCAGCGCGGACTCGAATGCTTACGACGCGGCCGTGCTTCTTTTCACTGAAGACATCGGTACCCTGTTCGTGGGCAATCAAAATGATGTGCAGGGCGTGGTGTCCCGCAAGGACCTTTTGAAATCCGCCATGGGTCGCGAAAATCTGGCAAAGGTGCCGATTTCTATGGTCATGACCTCCCGCTCCAAGATGATCTACGCAGAGCCGGACGAAGACATGGTGTCCGTAGCCCAAAAGCTTATCGACTATGAAATCGACTGCCTCCCCGTAGGCACCTTCCAGGACGTGGACGGTGAGAAAAAAT
>CAVKMC010000073.1:0-8322 GCA_963657285.1 Agathobacter sp. | reverse complement strand
CCACCAGCCGGACCCGGAGGGCAATGAAAACATGATGGAGGGCATCAAGGCCATCCGCCGCATGCATGTCCACGTGATCGAGGAGACCGGCTTCACCTGCGCTGAAGAAATCCTCTACCCGGAGAACCACCGCTACCTGTCGGACCTTCTCTCCTACGGCGCCATCGGTGCCCGCTCTGTGGAGGACCAGCTGCACCGCATGATCGCCAGCGGCGCCGGCATCCCGGTAGGCATGAAGAACCCCACCTCCGGCGATTTGTCGGTCATGATGAATTCGGTGGAAGCGGCGCAGAACGAGCAGGATTTCCTTTTCCACGGATGGGAAGTCCACACCACAGGAAATCCCCTGGCTCACACCATCCTTCGCGGCTACGTGAACCACTTCGGTACCAGCATGCCGAACTATCACTATGAAAACCTGCAGAAGGTCATGGACATGTACGCCGAAAGAAATCTGGCGAACCCGGCCATCGTGGTGGACTGCAACCACAACAACTCGGGCAAGAAATTCATGGAGCAGATCCGCATCGCTAAAGACGTGATGGCCAGCCGCAGCTACTCCGCCGGAGTCCGCGGCATCGTGAAGGGCCTCATGATTGAAAGCTACATCGAAGATGGCGCGCAGAAAATCGGCGAAGGCATTTACGGCAAATCTATCACCGACCCCTGCCTCGGCTGGGCCAAGAGCGAGCAGCTCATCCTGGAGCTGGCAGACCTGGTGTGACAGTGAAATAATGAAATAAAAAAACGCACGGCGCGAAGTCGTGCGTTTTTTTGTGTGGGGGAGATGGGGGCAAAAGAAAAGCCGCCTTCGAAAGGAAGGCGGCAGAGCGGCGGATTTCAATTTCTCACCATCTCATGATTTCATTTCTCGTATTTCTTAGAGTGTCAAAGCTCTTGCGAAGTGTTCCTTCAGGACCTTGATGGAAGCGTGGAATTCGGAGAGCTCCTGGTCGGTGAGGTGGAGCTCGATGATATCCTCTACGCCGTCCTTACCGATCTTTACCGGTACGGAAGCGAAGCTGTCTTCGATGCCGTAGGGGCCATTGAGGTATACGGAAACCGGCAGCACCTTGTGCTCATTGTGGTAAATCGCGCGGACCAGCTCTGCGGTCGCCGAGGTGACGCCGAATTCGGTGCAGCCCTTGGAGGTATTTTCGATGTAGCCTTCGCGGTGCACCTTTTCCAGGATCACATCCTTCGGGTCCATGTGATAGAGCTCCGGCTTTTCAGCGAGGAGTTCGTCCAATGGCTTGCCGGCTACGGTCACATGGCTCCAGGGGATCATGCTGGAGTCGCCGTGCTCGCCCAGGAGGTACGCGGTGAGGGAGCGGCGGTTGATCTTCAGCTGATCGGAGAGCTGGTACTGCAGACGAGCGGAGTCGAGAGCGGTGCCGGAGCCGATGATTTTATTCTTCGGGTAGTCTAGCTTGTACTGGATGTATTCCGCGATGATGTCGCAGGGATTGGAAATAGAAATGATGATGCCGTCGAAGCCGGATTTCTCGATGAGCGGCAAAAATTCCTGGGTGGTAGCGATGCCGCCATCCATCATGTCCAGGCGCGTCTGTCCCGGCAGGCGCGGCTTGCCGGATGCATTGATCATGATGTCTGCATCCTTCATGTCGTCGATGGTGCCTGCATAGGCTTCGAAATGATGAGGCTGATAGCTTACAGCGTCCATCAGGTCCATAGATTCGCCCATAGCCTTTTCGTTATTTACATCATAGAATACCACTTCATCAGCGAGCCCCTGGATAGCCAGCTGCAGACCCAGATGAGAGCCTACATTGCCCGCACCGATGATTCCCACTTTTCTTGTTTTGATTGCCATATTCTTCCACACTCCTTAACTGCAAATAGCAAGGCACCGCGCAAACCGGTACCCATGGCAACATATAGAATTATTCCTATAAGTCATTCTATTATCCTTTTAGGTGATGACATGTGTTCATTATACTACGTTTTATTGGGGGTGGCTAGGGGTTTTAGTAGTCGGTAGTCGGTTCGCATTTACCTGCTTCGTCATAGCTAGGAGCTGTGAGCCTGGAGCTTGGAGCTCGGCTAGTGACAGTAAGCATGCTTAGCGGCAAAAGCGCGAGCCACTTTCCCCGCTTATTCGAAACGCAGTTAAATACCAAGTGTCACCAGCCGAGCTCCAAGCTCCAAGCCCCAGGCTCTTAGCTATGGGGAGGCAGGTAAGCACATCCCAACTACTAAACCACCGGCGCTATTTCTCGATTTCAACATTTCCTTTCCATATGGTATAATAAGCCGTATATATTTTTGAACGAGGTGTAACATGACTGACTTGGAAGAAATTAAAAGACGTCGGACCTTTGCCATCATTTCCCACCCGGATGCGGGCAAGACGACGCTGACTGAAAAACTTTTGCTTTACGGCGGAGCGATCCACCTGGCCGGCTCCGTGAAGGCGAGAAAGACGGCGCGCTATGCGGTGTCCGACTGGATGGAAATCGAAAAGCAGCGCGGCATTTCCGTCACCAGCTCGGTGTTGCAATTCGACTACCAGGGCTGCCGCATCAATATCCTCGACACCCCGGGGCACGCCGATTTCTCCGAAGATACCTACCGCACCCTCATGGCCGTGGACTCGGCGGTCATGGTCATCGACGTGGCCAAGGGCGTAGAAGCGCAGACGAAGAAGCTTTTCAAGGTCTGCTCCGACCGCGGCATCCCGATCTTCACCTTCGTGAATAAGATCGACCACTTCGGTAAGAATCCATTCGACCTCATGGCAGACATCGAGGACGTGCTGGGCATCCGCTCCTGCCCTATGAACTGGCCCATCGGCGTCAACGGCGACTACACCGGCATTTATGATAGAGAAACAGAAATGTGCCACCTCTTCATCAAAGACAATGCCCACGGCGTGAAGAAGCTGGAAGTGGTTTCCGGCAAAATGGACGATCCGAAAATTGTAGAATACTTAGGCGAAGAAATCATCCAGTCCCTCCAGGACGACCTGGAGCTTTTGGACGAAGCCGGCGACCCCTTCGACGCAGAGAAGGTGGCCCGCGGCGAATTGACGCCTATGTTCTTCGGCTCTGCCATGACCAACTTCGGCGTGCAGCCGTTCTTGGAGAAATATTTGCAGCTCGCTCCGCCGCCGGAAGCGAGAAAGACTTTGGAAGGCACCATCGAACCGGAAAATCCCAATTTCTCCGGCTTCATTTTCAAAATCCAGGCGAACATGGATCCCAAGCACCATGACCGCGTGGCCTTCATGCGCATCTGCTCCGGCGTCTTTGAGAAGGGCGCTACCGTCCTCCATCGCCAGAGCGGCAAGATGCTCCGCCTCTCCCAGCCACAGCAATTCCTGGCCACCGAGAGACAGACCGTGGAGAAAGCCTACCCCGGCGATATCATCGGCCTCTTTGATACCGGTGAGCTGGGCGTCGGCGATACAGTGTGCGAGAAGAAGCATCCCGTCACCTTCATCGACTTCCCGGTCTTCCCGCCGGAGCTCTTCGCCCGCCTCTCTCCTGACAGCAGCATGAAGAGAAAGCAATTCCTGAATGGCGTCAGCCAGCTCGCCCAGGAAGGCGCCATCCAGGTCTACAAGCAGCCCTACGTGATGGAGTCCTTCATCATCGGTGCCGTGGGCCAGCTGCAGTTTGAAGTCATGAAATACCGGCTGGAAAACGAATACAATGTAGACGTTCGCTTGGAGCCACTCTCCTACACCGCGGCCCGCTGGACCGAAGGCGACATCCCGCCGGAAGAGCTCATCGGCATCGACAACGCCATGGTGGTCTATGACCGCCGCGAGCGCCCGGTCTACCTCCTGCCCAACGCCTGGCAGGCCGGCTGGCTGGCCCAGAGAAATCCGAAGGTCACCTTCCTCGAAAGCCCGCCCATCGGCGTGGCTAAGCTGGAAGGAAATTAAGGAAACGCTGATTAAATCGAGGATTCAAAAATCATAAGAATTTTCATTCATAGCAACGCCCAAGAAAATCCTTAAATAGCTCGCTATGTGCGGATTTCCTTTCCTTGTATAAACCTGAAAACTTCCAAAATCAAAAGGTTTTTCGAGTGGCAATCGTAAAAACTTTTGATTTTGGAGGTTTTTAGGTTGGCGGTCGAAAAAATAAGAAGATGAGATAGCGAGATGATGAGATGGCGATTACCTGTTTCTTCATAACTGTGGAATGGCTCCTTCGGCTTCGCTCAGGATGACAGAGTGGGGGCGGACTACGGTTATACGGTGAACGGTTCACGGTAGTGAGGAAGCAGGCCAGTGCGCTCCGACTACCGACTACCGACCACCGACTACTATTTCCCAATAAAAAAAACGGATGAAAGCCTTTGTAGGTTTTCATCCGTTTTTTTATTTCAAGATCTTATTTATTTCTTTCAGCGATTTCTGCGTCGTAGGATTTCTGGATACGGACGTAGTTTTCGCGGCGGGCTTTGGCGTCTCTTTCGGTCTTCTGGAAGAGTTCTTCGGCTCTTTCCGGGAAGAGCTTGGCGAGGGAGGAGAAGCGGACTTCACCCATCAGGTATTCGCGGAAGTTGCCCTTGGGTTCGCGGCTGTCCAGGTGGAAGGGGTTCTTGCCCTGTTCCAGGAGCTCTGGGTTGTAGCGCCAGTTGCACCAGTAGCCACATTCCACTGCCTTTTTCTCTTCTTCAGAGGATTTGCCCATGCCGGCTTTGAGGCCGTGGTTGATGCAGGGCGCGTAGGCGATGATGAGGGACGGGCCCGGGTAAGCTTCAGCTTCGCTGATGGCTTTGAAGGCCTGGTTCATATCAGCGCCGAGGGCGATCTGTGCCACGTAGATGTAGCCGTAGGAAACGGCGATCATGCCCAGGTCCTTCTTCTTGGTCTTCTTGCCGGAGGCAGCGAATTTCGCGATGGCTGCAGCCGGGGTGGACTTGGAGGACTGGCCGCCGGTATTGGAGTACACTTCGGTATCGAGGACGAGGACATTTACATCTTCACCGGAAGCGAGGACCTGGTCCAGGCCGCCGAAGCCGATGTCGTATGCCCAGCCGTCGCCGCCGAAGATCCACTGGGATTTCTTGACGAAGTGGTCTTTGAGAGCGAGGAGGTCAGCGTATTCCGGATGAGCGGAGACTGCAGCGGTGAGAGCGGCTTCGAGCTTTTCAGCGCGAGCGCGGGTGCCTTCGCCGATGTCCTTCTTAGCCATCCATTCTTCCATGGCTTCCTTCACTTCGCCTTCGGCCGTCGGGAGGAGGACTTCCAGCTTTTCGGTGACGCGGCTACGGAGCTTCGCTTCGCCCAGGTGCATGCCCAGGCCGTATTCAGCGTTGTCTTCGAAGAGGGAGTTTGCCCAAGCCGGGCCCTGGCCCTTGGCGTTCTTGGTGTATGGCATGGACGGAGCGGATGCGCCGTAGATGGAGGAGCAGCCGGTAGCGTTGGAAATCATCATGCGATCGCCGAAGAGGCGGGTGACCATATTGATGTATGGGGTCTCGCCGCAGCCGGCGCAGGCACCGGAGAATTCGAAGTAGGTCGGTTCGAACATAGCGTTTCTGAGATTTCCCTTACCCATCGGATTTTCGCGGGCCGGTAGGCTCTTCGCATAGTCCCACAGGTTCTGCTTCGGCAGTTCCGTTTCAGCCGGCTGCATCACGAGAGCCTTTTTCGGAGCCGGGCAGGTGTTTACGCAGATGCCGCAGCCATAGCAGTCTTCCGGATCCACCACGATGCGGTATTTCATACCTTTCACAGGGCCGCGGAAATCCTTCACGATGAAGCCTTCCGGAGCATTGGCTGCTTCGTCTTCGGAAACCAGGAAGGGGCGGATAGCTGCATGGGGGCAGACCACGCCGCACTGGTTACAGCCGATGCAGTTTTCAGGAATCCATTCAGGGATGGAAATCGCAGCGGAGGGGCGTTCGTACTGGGAGGTGCCCGACGGGAAGGTGCCGTCTTCGATGCCCTTGAAGGTGGAAACCGGCAGGTCGTCGCCTTCCTGGCGGTTCATCACGTCGCATACGTCACGGACGAAGTCCGGACGAGCCACGCGGGAAATGGAGCCGCCGGTGGTAGCGTGTTCCCATTCAGCCGGGACTTCTACTTCCTCGATGCCTGTCATGCCGGCATCGACAGCGGCGTTATTCATATCCACGATGTCCTGGCCTTTTTTGCCGTAGGATTTTTCGTTGGAATCCTTCAGATATTTCACCGCATCTGCATCAGGGATGATGTGGGTCAGGTGGAAGAAGGCGGACTGCATGATCATATTGATGCGGCCGCCGAGACCGATGTTCTTGGCGATTTCAAAGGCATCAATGATGTAGAATTTCGCTTTGAGTGTTGCCAGCTTTCTCTTCATAGCTGCCGGGAGCACGCGGTCCAGGTCTTCCTTTCTCCAAGGGGAGTTCAGGAGGAAGATGCCGCCGGGCTTGAAGCCGCGGAGCAGGTCGTATTTATAAATGTAGGACGGGCGGTGGCAAGCGATGTAGTCAGCGCGGCGGATCAGGTAAGGCTTCCGGATCGGGTCTTCGCCGAAGCGGAGATGGGAAATGGTGACGCCGCCGGATTTCTTGGAGTCATAGGCGAAGTAGCCCTGGGCATACATGTCTGTGTGGTCGCCGATGATTTTGATGGCGCTCTTGTTCGCGCCTACGGTGCCGTCAGAGCCGAAGCCCCAGAACTTGCAGGAAACCAGCTTCGACGGGATTTC
Source organism: Agathobacter sp. (assembly GCA_963657285.1). Taxonomy (GTDB): domain Bacteria; phylum Bacillota; class Negativicutes; order Veillonellales; family Dialisteraceae; genus Dialister. The sequence continues at coordinate 1,648 of CAVKMC010000073.1, read as the reverse complement.
CGGTACCGGGATCGGAGCGAGGGACAGGTTTGTCACGTCGTCCTTGATGGACAGGGTGAAATTGTGACGCGGATTTTCTTCCTTCAGATGTTCATAGACAGCCATGATATCTTCCGGAATCACGTCCTTGGAGCCCAAGCCGTAGCGGCCGCCGCATACCTTGATGGCGCGGCCGGAGGACATGATGGCAGAGACCACATCGAGATACAGCGGTTCGCCGATGGCGCCCGGTTCGCGGGTGCGATCCAGGACGGCGATCTTCTTCACCGTCGCCGGGATCTGGTCCAGGAAGTGCTTCACAGAGAACGGACGATAGAGGTGGACATTCAGGATGCCCACCTTTTCGCCGTGAGCGTTCAGCGCGTCAGCTACGTCCTTGCAGATGTCGGTGACAGAGCCGATAGCGATGATCACGCGGTCAGCGTCTGCTGCGCCGTAGTAGTCGAAGAGGTGGTAGCTTCTGCCGGTGATTTTGGAAATCTCATCCATGTATCCCTGCACGATGTCCGGGAGGGCATTGTAGAAAGGATTCGAAGCTTCGCAATGCTGGAAATATACGTCCGGGTTTTCAGCGGTGCCGCGGATGACCGGATGATTCGGATCCAGAGCCCGAGCGCGGAATTCAGCGAGAGCCTTCTGGTCGATCAAGGGAGCCAGCTCGTCGTACTCCATGACTTCGACCTTCTGGATTTCATGGCTGGTACGGAAGCCGTCGAAGAAATTGATGAAAGGTACGCGGCCTTTGATAGCAGCGAGATGTGCCACGCCGGCGAGATCCATGATTTCCTGCGCATTCGCTTCAGCCAGCATAGCGCAGCCGGTCGCGCGGGCGCTCATGACATCCTGGTGATCGCCGAAGATAGAGAGCGCGTGATTTGCCAGAGCGCGGGCAGCGATGTGGAAGACGCCCGGGAGCAGTTCCCCGGCTACCTTGTACATGTTTGGCACCATGAGGAGCATACCCTGTGATGCGGTGTAGGTGGTGGTCAGTGCGCCGCTCTGCAAAGAGCCATGGAACGCGCCGGCAGCGCCGCCTTCGGCCTGCATTTCGACGACGTGTACGGTGTCGCCGAAAATATTCTTCTTGCCGTGGGCAGACCATTCATCCACTTCTTCCGCCATCGGGGAGGAAGGGGTGATCGGATAAATCGCAGCTACTTCTGTGAAAGCGTAGGAAATATACGCAGCAGCTGTATTGCCATCCATTGTTTTTACATTTCTCACAGATCAACACTCCTTTTCTACAAAAGCATTTCTTTTGGAGAGTACAAGGGAAATACATCTATCTATCACTTAAATGCATGATTCCCTTGCAAGATACCTGAAAATTGAGTACAATGAACGTATGAGAAATTTGCATAGATAGTTAAAAATCCTTCTATACAACTCATAAGCTCAAAAAATTCCCAGGGCATCTATGGTAGATACGTATCTATTATAGAATAAAGTATCTCATAGCACAATTAGAAAGATAAAATGGGGTCGGGAAATAAGGCGCCCTTTCCGCGATGTGATCTCCTTCCTCTGGAAGGAGGGACGCCGCTTGCGGTGGAGGTTGGCTTACGCGCATACCTGCTTCGCCATAGCTAGGAGCTTGGAGCTAGGAGCTTGGAGCTCGACTAGTGTCAGTAAGCATGCTATACAGTGG
>CAVKMC010000072.1:7795-8352 GCA_963657285.1 Agathobacter sp. | reverse complement strand
ATATATCACTGCGTACATAAAGGGCTGGAATCCCCAATTCATGAGAGAGAAGGCCGGGTCATGAGACACGAAGGCGGAGAGAAAGGCGCACACCAAAAAGACCGCCGGGATTTGCCAAAGCGGCGGGCGTTTCAGAGAAAGCTCCCCCACGGTCCAAAGATTTCCCGCCCACAAAAGCGCCGCCGGCACCAAAGTGATGTAGAAAATGTATGGATCCAAAGGAAGCAAAAAGAGCGTCCCGTAGAGAAGGTATAGGATATGTTTCTTGGCACAAAGCGCGCGCATCATGAGCGGATCCCTCGCAGTCGTTTCCCAATTTTTTGAAATTTTCGATTTTTCGATTTCTTTACAATTATTATAAAGGAGCGGGATGAAAAAGGATAGTAGCAAGAGCAGCGCTTGAGGGGTTGGTAGTCGGTAGTCGGTGGTCGGTTGCCGTTGGCGCGTCCCGACTACCGATTACCGACCACCGACTACTAAATCCCAAAAGAAAAAAGCCCCCCAACATGGGAGCTTTTTCTTTTGCGGTTTTAGAATGTAGCCTTGATAGCGCCGCC
>CAVKMC010000072.1:0-7785 GCA_963657285.1 Agathobacter sp. | reverse complement strand
TAATTACTAATTACTAAATCTCCAAACATAAAAAGCTCCCACCCCCGGGAGCTTTTTATGTTTACACAATTAGAATGTAGCCTTGATAGCGCCGCCGTATTTCTTGTCGATGAAGTCTTTGACCTCCTGGCTCTGCAGGGCTTTCATGAGCTTATGCAGTTCCGGACGGTTTTCATCGCCTTCTCTAACGACTACGATATTCGCATAGGGGGAGTCGGAGCCTTCGGTGTAGATGGCAGTCTTCGGGTCGAGCTTGGCTTCGAGAGCGAAGTTAATATTGATAACAGCGATGTCGGAGTCTTCCAGGGATCTCGGGAGCTGGGGAGCTTCGAGTTCGGAGAATTTCAAATTCTTCGGATTTTCTGCAATGTCCTGCGGGGTAGCGGTGATGGGCGCACCGTCTCTCAGCTTAATGAGTCCGGCAGACTGGAGCACCAGGAGCGCGCGGCCGCCATTGGTGGGGTCGTTCGGGATGGTGACATGAGCGCCATCGGGAAGATCCTTCAGCGCTTTGATCTTATTGGAGTACACGGACATCGGTTCGACGTGAACAGCGCCGATGGATTTCAGCTTCAGGCCTCTGGATTTGCAGAATTCATCAAGGTATGGCTTGTGCTGGAAATAGTTGGCGTCCAGGCTCTTGTCGTTCAGCGCCAGGTTTGGCTGTACATAGTCGGTGAATTCTACGACTTCTACATTGACGCCGTCTTTGGCCAGCTTGTCCTTCACGACCCCAAGGATTTCTTCATGAGGTACCGGGGAAACGCCGACTTTGATGCTCACGGCTTTGTCAGCAGAGGCGGACTTGGCCGGTGCAGAGGATGCAGCCTTGTCGCCGCCGCAGCCGGCAAGGAAACCTACAGCTGCTACGGCTGCCAGAGATGCGATGATGGTCTTTTTGAAATTCATAATGGGCCTCCTTAAGAAAATAAAAAAATCCATCGTCTCTATTTTTAGGGACGATGGATTCATGTCGTGGTACCACCCTATTTCACCTACCCGTCACCGGATAAGCCTTACGAAGTCAGTCACTTCTTTTCTGTAACGGGAATTCCCGGCGGACTTCACGATTCAGCCCGGCAGGCTCAGAGGCCATCTTCAAATAGATCCGCAGCGCTCCTTCTCACCCGCCGGAGCTCTCTTTTTCTGCTTCCCTATCCTACTCTTCTCTTCACAGCCCTTATCAAGTTGTGACTACTATAGCATGGTGGGAAGGAGGGAGTCAAGAGGGAAATAAGGGTTACAGGTTCAGGGTTCAAGGTTCAAGGGAAGGTACGCCGCATCAATTCATATAGCGGCGTTAGTTTTGAAATATAGAAAATGTGAATCCACTTTTTCAAATTTGCGGCGCTTTATAAGTTGTGCGCCGCGCCTCCCCCTGAACCTAAATACTTGAACCTTGAACCCTTTTATTTCATCGCCTCTTCCATAATCGCCAGGAGCTTTTCGATTTCCAAGGGCTTGGCGATGTGGCCATTCATGCCGGCGCGAGCGGCGGCTTTCTTATCTTCCTCAAAAGCATCCGCCGTGGTGGCTATGATGGGAATATTGGCTACAGCCGGGTTGGGGAGTGTGCGGATTTCCTTGGTGGCGGTGTAGCCGTCCATGCGTGGCATCTGCACGTCCATCAGGATCAGGTCATACTGGCCCTCTTTGGCGTAGCGCATTTTTTCCACAGCCAAGTCGCCGTCGCCCACCACGTCCACCTGAAGGCCCGCGCCTTGCAAAAGCTCCGTGGCCACTTCCTGGTTCAAAAGGTTATCCTCTACTAAAAGGATGCGGCGACCTGTGAGATCCTTATGGACGATTTCTTCGGCTTCTGTTTCTTCTTGCACCTGGAAGAAGGCAGCCAAAACCTCTCGAAGCTCCGAGAGGAATATGGGCTTCGTGCAGAAGGCCGTGACGCCACAGGCTCTCGCTTCCGCTTCCATTTCCGCCCAATCATAGGCGGTCACCAGAATGATGGGCGCGCTGTCTCCGACGACCTTGCGGATGCGGCGCACCGTCTCAAGCCCATCCATATCGGGCGTAGCCCAATCGATAATGTAAGCGCCATACTCTTCGCCGCGGTTCACTGCGAATTGAGCGCGCACCACTGCCTCCTTGCCGGTGGTAGCCCAGTCGGCACGCATACCCATATCGCCGAGCATTTCACTGATGGAGCAGCAGGTATTCATATCATCATCCACCACCAACGCACGAACGCCCTGGAGCTCTTTGATTTTGCCATGCTTCGACGGATGATCGCTCAAGCGGAATTGGAGATTCACGATACATTCAGTGCCTTTCCCCTCTTCACTCTCTACTTCGATGGTGCCGCCCATCATGTCCACGATATTTTTCGTGATGGCCATGCCAAGGCCGGCGCCTTGGATGCCACTCACGGTGGCGGTCTTCTCACGGCTAAAGGCTTCGAAAATATGCTTTTGGAAATCCTTGCTCATACCGATGCCATTGTCCTTCACATGGATTTCATACTCACCATAGCCTTTGAGCCGGACCGGATTCTGCTTCACCTGCATGGTCACGGTACCACCGGGGTTTGTAAATTTCACCGCATTGCTCAAAAGATTCAAAAGCACCTGATTGAGTCGCAGACGGTCACAATATACATTCGTATTCACCATGCCGATGGTATCGAAGAAGAAATCAATGCCCTTCGCCGTGATGTCTGCTTGCACGATGGCGCGCAGATCGTGGAACACATCGGGCAGGTGCACCTCCTTCTCCTGGATCCTTACCATGCCGCTTTCGATGCGACTCATGTCGAGGATGTCATTGATTAGCGACAGGAGATGATTGCTGGAGGTAGCAATTTTCCCCAAATAGTCCTTCACCTTTTCCGGATGATGGAGACTTCTCGCCGCCAGCGCCGTGAAGCCGATGATGGCATTCATGGGCGTGCGGATGTCATGGGACATATTATTGAGGAAACGGGTCTTCGCATGATTGGCATGCTCCGCCCCTGCCAACGCATCCGCCAAGGCGCGTTCCCTTTGGATTTCCACACTCTTGCGATCCTGAATATTCAGAAGGAAACCGTAGAAATGGCTGATATTACCTTTCTCATCGCGGATGGGCTTGCCAATAGAACGGAACCACTTATATTTCCCGGACTTCGTCAAGAAACGATGCTCCACATCATAGAGAAGCTGCTTCTTGTCTTCGTGAAGCACCGCGTGGATGGCCTGCAGCGTCCGTTCCTTGTCTTCCGGATGGAGCAGCTTCAAAAGGGTGACGCCTTCCATATCCCGCTCCGAGGAATAACCCAAAAGCTGCGCCGCATCGGAGTTCCAACGGACCTCCTTCACTTCCTTGGCGTAGCATTCCGCAGACCAGCGCGCTTCCCCCAAGACGCTGTACACCGCGTCGGCGCTATCTTCGTTGGTGAAAATCCAAATGGATACGTCTTTCTCCTCCGGCTTTTCGGAATAGGGAAGCACCTTCAATTTCATAAGCACCCCATCCCGCTTGCGGTAATGGGTCTCGATGATTCCTTTTTCCAAAAGCTGGCGACGCACATAGTCATAGTTCAGCATCCGCTGGATGCGGTAGTGAAACTCCTCCTGTACCAATTCCTCTTTGTAGGTCTCCATGGCCGCCAAGAAAGAGCCATTCTTCTCCTGTACGATGCGGCGGAAATAGGCGGGTCCGATCACATCGCGAAAAGAATCCGTCGTCGCATCGAGCACATACACACCCATATACTTCGGCGCGATCAAAGAAAGAAACCGCCCTGCATCCTTCTTCTCTAAAATCAGCTTTTCCATATCTGTAGGCTGCATAAACCATTCTCCATTCCGCGAATTACTTTTACACTTATGTTTAAATTATACGCCCTTTTGAATTTGTATTCAATACGGAGGTGGGGGATAAAGAGAAAGTGGTTAGACTAAAGGGAGAAGCGAGGAGGGAGGAGTCAAACGCAGCCTGCGATCTGCTCCACTTCATTCAGCCCCGTCCTTCGGACACAATCTCCGACAAAAAGAGCTTGGCGCTTTTGACTCAGCAAACAAACGCGCCCGACTACCGAACACTGACTACCGACTACTACCACATAAAAAGCCGCGAGAAAATCTCGCGGCTTTTGTTATACATTTTATCCTGCCATGACCGTGCCGTCAGCCAGGGTGATGGTGTGGCCATTGTAATGGATGGTGCCCAGGTTGAAGAGGCTCGATACCTTGGAGTCTGCGGTAAGGTTCCAGGTCGCGCCTTCTGCGATGAATACATCCGCATTGGTCTTGTAGGCATCGCCGCCTTCTGCATTGGGGACGATGTCGATGGCGCCGGTCCATACGGAGGCTTCACGGACATTGAGATTCACATCAGAAATGGAGTCTACCAAAATATTTCCGTTCAGGTTCTGGTGAGAGAGGATGAGCTCCACATGACCGCCATTGGTGCCGGGCGCGCCCCAGCCGAAGGCGCCGTCGTTACCGATGATGGTGAAGACCGGCTGCGCGGGATCCTGCTCGATGGTGGTGTTGTTCAGCGTGATACGGCAGTGAGTGCCGGTGATATAGAACATGCCGCCATTGTGAGAAATCAGCGTGGAATCCTTCGCTTCGAACTGCTGGGTTCCCATGGTGCCGATGGCTTCCTCATCAGCGTACATGACAATGTTGTAAGGTACCGAGCCCACTTCATTGCCTTCGAGGGTAGCGCCTTCCAAGGAAATGGTATTGATATTTCTAATGACAGCCGCCTTGGTCTGCTCTGCCTTCACAGAGCCGCCGGTGATGGTCACATTGCCATTGCTTACGATGCCCTGGGAATTGAGACCGCTGGTCACGAAGGTAGAGTCCTCGGTGAGGACCATGCCGCCATTTTTAGAAATCTTGATAGCCGGGGACTGCATGCCCTTGGTGGAAATCGTAGAATTCTGCACCTTCATCATGGCTCTCTCGGACACCTCTACGGCGGTAGCAGCCATGCCGTCGGTGGTGAGCTCTGCGCCATTGAGATTGATGTAGGTACCCTTGCTGTAGCCATAAGCACCTACCGCGCCGAGGCCGGTGGTAGAAATCTTTGCATCGGTGAATGCGCCGTGACCGCCGTGGGTCACCAGAAGAGCCGCATTGAGACCATAGAGGTCGCTGCTGTCGATGGCCGATGCATCGCCGGACTTGGTGAAGATGGTATTCTTCGCAGTGATGTAAGCCATGGAAACGCGAAGCGCATTCTCATCGGATTTCTCCGAGGTGTAAGTCATTTCATCATAGGCGCCGTCGGTGGTGATTTCATTCGCAGCGCTGCCCTGGTCGGCGGTGTACTTCGCGGTCTGTGGGACGATGGGCTCGGGCTCCGGTTCCGGCTCGGGTTCCGGCTCCGGCTCAGGCTCCGGTTCCACCACAGGCTCCGGCTCCGGCTCTACGGGCTTCGGTGCTTCCGGCGACAAATTGGTAAATGTGCCTGCCTCTACAGCAGCCTGCACATCGGGAAGAGTCACAGAAAGGCCCTTCAAAAGCGCATCGGTGTAGTCCACCGGCGCTGCCGCTTCGGTAGCGACTGCAGCGGGCGCAGGCGCAGCCGCTGCTTCTGCATCCGCTGCCAAAGCCTTCGGCATCACGGCGCCGGTCAGTGCCAAAGCGCACAGTATCGCGGTCATCTTCAAATGTTTCATAGAATCCTCTTTTCTTTACTTTCAGACATATCTATCAGCAAGGTAACAAAACCTATTTTTCCATACTAGCTTACATTTTACAACAATTACCGCGGCTTGTCATTCTTTTTCTAAAGGTAGCATGCTTGGCGCTATCGGTTTAGTAATTAGTAATTAGTGATTGGTAATTGGTACGTACTTGCCTGTTGCGTCAAACGCGTACTGATCACTGATCACTAATTACTAAAGCGATAGCGCTGCCTACCACCCCATACTTGTGCTATAATAAGAAAGCACGAAATAGATTAACCGAACATAAGGAGGCTATTATGCAGATTCATGTTATCGATCATCCGCTGATCCAGCACAAGCTGACCATCATGAGAAAGAAAGAAACCAGCTCCGGCGAATTCCGTCGGCTCTTGCAGGAAATCACCTTGCTCATGGGCTATGAGCTCACCCGCGATTTCCCGCTGGAGGATGTAGAAATCGAAACGCCGCTGGAAAAGACCATCGGCAAGCAGGTAGCCGGCAAGAAGGTCGGCATCGTCCCGATCCTTCGTGCCGGCTTTGGCATGGTAGAAGGCCTCACCTCTGTGATGCCGGCAGCTCGCATCGGCGTCATCGGTCTCTACCGCGACCCGGTCACTGCGAAACCCATCGAATACTACTGCAAGCTGCCTGATGTAAATGGCCGCGATTTCATCCTCGTAGACCCCATGCTCGCCACCGGCGGCAGCGCTGTGGCAGCCATCGACATGATGAAAGCCAAGGGCGCGAAGAATATCAAATTCATGTGCCTCGTAGCCGCACCGGAAGGTGTAGAAGTGGTGAACGCCGCTCATCCGGACGTGCCGATCTACACCGCATCCCTCGATCGCCAGCTGAATGAAAAGAAATACATCCTCCCGGGCCTCGGCGACGCAGGGGATCGTATTTTCGGAACGAAGTAATTGGGTAATTAGTGATCAGTGATTAGTAATTAGTGATTAGTACGCGCTAAACGTTAATATCAAACCTACGCTGACTACAGATTATTAAAATCATTCATCACGTTTTCAAACAAACAAAAGCCGCGTTGTGAATCCTATCTCACAACGCGGTTTTTTATTTGCTCAAACGGTAAGCATCTCAAATATACACTAGCGGCAAGCACGTACTGATCACTGATCACTAATCACTGATCACTAAACCACCAGCGTCATCGCGCTTATACTTTCGGCGTAATCGCCACGGCTCTGACCGGGAGGCCGGTGGCCTGCTCGATTCGCGGCCATGCGACGAAGAGGATGGCGCCGGCGGGAGCGACCTTGTCCAGGTTCTGCATCACTTCCACCTGCACCTTGTCCATAGAGAGGACGTAGCGTTCGCAAGCCAGGTCCCCCGCCTTGGCCGCTTCGGCGGAGGCGTCGGTGTCGAAGGCTTCGTGGCCATTGGCGGCGGCATTTCTCACTTCATAAATATATTTCAGCGCATCCAAGGACCAGCCCGGGAAATTTTCGCTGCCATCCTCCGCGATGCCGGAGAGCCTGTCATTGTCCGGCCAGGCTTTGGAAATATCGGTGCGCAGTGCCACGAAAGCGCCGTCGGGGATGGGGCCATACTCAGCTTCCCAAGCCTTCACATCTTCGGCGGTGGCTGCGTAGTGAATGTCTTCCTTCACCTTCGGGGTGATGTCGATGACGCAGAGCGGGTAGGCCATATGCTCTACGCTGAATTTTTCAGAAAGATCCTTCCCTTTGATGAAGTGGCCGGGGAAGTCGATGTGGGTACCGAACTGTCCCGGGAATTTGAAGGTCTGGATGAGGCACTCCAGCATCGGATTGCCCCAGTCGAAAGCGGTGCGGGAAAGATCCACCACCCCTTCCGGCATGCCGGACCAAATCGGTGTGTCATTGTTCAAAGAATGGGACAGCTCCACCCATTCGTATTCTGTCTGTAATTCCTTCAATGTGTCCCAAAGCTTGTAGCTCATGATAATCTTCCTTTCTACTATTCTACTAACTTAGTTCGATAAGCGATGCAGGATAAAGGTTCAAGGTTCAGGGTTCAAGTGGTGGTGCGGCGCACAATTCATAAAACGCCGCAAAATTTTGAAAGCGGCTCGCGTTCCCTATTTCTAAAATCGCGCCGCTTTTTAATTTGATGCGGCGCACCTCCCCTTGAACCTAAATACTTGA
>CAVKMC010000071.1:0-8543 GCA_963657285.1 Agathobacter sp. | reverse complement strand
TTTCTTCATCGTCACCAGCGCCCTCATGTACCTCATGTCTGTCTCCTTCGTAGGCGGCGGCATCAGCGAACTGCAGGAAGCCCAGGTGATTTCTCAGACTCCATTCGAAGCCGAATGGTTCCCGAATATCGATTGGCTCGGCCTCTATCCGACACTGGAAACCTGCGGCGCCCAGATCGCCCTTCTGGTCATCGGCATCGCTTACTATTTCTATAATCGGATGAAAGCAGCGTGAAGTTTTAGTAATTAGTATTTAGTGATCAGTAATTAGGACGAATTTGGCAGTACTGCACATACAGGTGACAACGATATGTGTGCATGAAGTCAAATGCGCCTAATTACTAAGTACTAATTACTAAGTACTAAGTACTAAAGCGATAGCGGTAAACCGCTACCCCATGATATATCAGAGGCCTTGATCTCCAGGGCTTCTCTTATATATAAATATTTTTATATTTTTTTAATAAGGAGAGATTCAAATGGCAAGCTTCAAAAAAGCAATGGCAGCAGCACTGGCTGCAACAGCACTGGTAGCAGGCGGCATGACCGCATCTGCAGGTTTCCAGGAATACCCGATCGGCGACGAACAGGAAGACACCGAGAACCATTTCAAAGTAGCACTGGTTTATTTCCAGCCAGTACAGATGGAACCGGCCGACATGGCTCTGGCTCCCGATAAAGCAGACATCCACATTGAAACCGATATCCACGCTACCGAAGGCAACGAATGTGGCTTCGGCGTAGGCGAATGGATTCCTTACATGACTGTTCACTACAAGCTGACCAAACAGGAAACCGGCGAAGTAGTAGAAGGCGCATTCATGCCGATGAGCGCTGACGATGGCCCGCACTACGGCGCAAACATTAAACTGGCTGGCGCAGGCACCTATGACTGCGAATTCTCCTTCGACAGCCCGGAACGCAATGGCTACGCTCTGCACGTAGACAAAGAAACCGGCGTAACCGGCCACTTCTGGGAAGAACCGGTCGTTATGCACTGGACCTTCGACTACGTTCCACGTAACTGGTAATCCCGAAGTTAACCGGCTTTCAAAATAGCAGGTAACTGCTTCTTTTGGTAAAAATACGCTGCGGCATGATTTCCTCCTGTGGAAGAGCGCCAGTCCCATAGGGGGATGGCCAGTATTTCCAGGAGGGGTCAGAGCGCAGCGATTTTTATTTCTTGTTGACCAATAGCCGGTGGATACAAGTTAAGTGAGGAGTTAGAAGGGAGGAGTGAGGAGTGGTGGTGCGCCGCACAATTCATAAAGCGGCGCGAGTTTGAAATGGGTAAATGCGTTTGGCTGCTTCCCCACTACCGTGAACCGTTTACCGTATAACCGTTTACCGCCCCGCATGGCGATAGCGGGAAATAGCGCCATAGGCTGTTTCCTTGAAACCGTTTAACACTTCATTTCCCGATACCCTGAGAACGGACGGATAACGGTTATACGGTAAACGGATAACGGTAGTGGGGAAGCAGGTAGGTGCGATAATTAAAAAAACGGCGGCGCTTCTTGATTTGTGCGCCGCACCTTCACTCCTCACTCCTAATTCCTCACTCCTAACTATATTTGTGTTCAGCGGCTAGTGGTCAACTGTTCCCTTATTTTTTAGAAAGGAGTTCATTATGCAGATACAATTACAAATGTTTCTGCAGCAGTTCATTCCGGCCATGGAATTCGGGACTGCTATGATGACGCCCTTTGCTGTGCTCTTTGCGATCCTGTACAGCTACCAGGGCGGTGCTCTCCGCAAGACCTTCCGAAAGACGCTGTACTGGGCTTTCTGGGGCTCTGTCTTTATCATCGCGGTAAAGCAGGGGACTCGAAATGCAGTCAGCCGCGAGGGCTTCGAAGGGCTTATGGCATTCTTTGCGGTATTCAGTGAAATCGTCCTTGCCACCATTCTTTTGGGGGCGAAGGAGAAATTTGAGAAGCGGTCTGCGCTTTTCAAGAAGGCGATGATCGTCAATGTCTTGACCGTCACCATGTACTACGGCTTCGAGCTGTGGCTCATCCCGGTACAGACCTTCCTGAATGTAAGCAGCATGGTTTCTGTGAATATGCTCATCCGTATGCTGGGCTTCTTTGGCGGTGTATTCACAGCGACGCTCTCGGCCTGGTTCATCTATCACGCAGCAAAGTCTCTGAATCACACCCGTCTCCATATGGTGTATCTCATCCAGATCGCGGCGCTCTTGATCCAGCAGGTGATTTACCTCATCCAGATTCTCATGGCCCGCGGGATTCTTCCGGCTCGCGCGCTGATCAAAATCATGGCACCTATCATCAATCATCAGGATTGGTTCATCTTCGTGGTATTCTTCGTGGTCTTCACGGTACCGATCGCGCTGTTCTCGCAGAAATGCCCGCCAAAACCCGCGGATTTCAATCCGGCTCAGTATCGCAAGGTCATTGCTGACGATATGCACAAGAAACGTTGGGCAAAGGCTTCCGTCATTGCGCTGGCTTTCATGATTTTCCTCTCCAGCGCCGGCACCATGTATGCCAATAAGAAGGAAGAGCTGGTCCCGGCTGTGAATATCGCAGCCAAGGGCGGCGCGGTTTCCATCGACATCAATACGGTCAATGATGGCCATCTCCATCGCTTTGCCTATCGTTCCAAGAAGGGGACGAATGTCCGCTTCATCGTGGTCTTGAAGGGCGGTAGCGCTTACGGCGTAGGCCTGGACTGCTGCGAAATCTGCGGACCCACCGGCTATATCGAAAGAGATAGCCAGATCGTCTGCAAGCTCTGCGACGTGGTGATGAATAAATCCACCATCGGCATGCCCGGCGGCTGCAACCCGATCCCTGTGAAATACGGCGTCTCCGGCGGCCAGCTCAAAATCGAGCAGGCGGATCTGGAGAAGGCAGCGAAGTGGTTCCGGTAAGTGCTGTTTTAGGGCTAGAGGTTTTGTAGTCGGTAATCGGTAGTCGGTAGTCGGGGCGCGTTTTCCGCAATGTAACCCCCTTCCTATGGAAGGGGGAGGGCCCGTAGGGCGGGGGTTGGCTGAGAAAACTGTTATCAGCGGTTTCCCAACCTCCACCGCTTCGCGGTCCCCCTCCTTCCAAAGGAAGGAGGTTACACTGAGGAACATATCGCCCGACTACCGACCACCGACCACCGACTACCATAAGCTACTAGCGTAAAAACGATTAACATTTGAAAGGAGGAGACTCATTTGTTTTGGCAAATGGTAAAGGGCGCGATCCTGAGACAGGGACGGCAGCTTTTATTTGTCGCCTTGACGGTAGCCTTGGGGATTTCCTTGGCTACGGCCATGCTGAATGTCATGTTTGACGTAGGCGACAAGGTAAATCAGGAATTAAAAGCTTTCGGCGCCAATATTACAGTCACTTCGAAAAATTCCTCGATCTTAAAAGATATTTACGGCTTAGACGAATCGTCAGGCCCGAAGGAATACTTGAACGAAGATGACCTCGGGAAATTGAAAACAATTTTCTGGACAAATAACATCGTAGCATTCTCTCCCCACCTCACAGGAGAGCTTTCCACTGCCGATGGGAAGAAATTCACAGTCACCGGCACTTGGTTTGACCACAAGCTGAAGCTGCCGACCGACGAAATTTTTGTCACCGGCGAGCAGTACATGAAATCCTGGTGGCAGCTGGAGGGGGCTTGGCCGAAGGACGGCGACGATAAAGCAGTCCTGGTCGGCAAAGACCTGGCGAAAGAGCTGAATGTCAAGGTAGGGGATTCGATTTCCTATACCCTGAAGGACGGCTCGAAGGATACCTTCCAGGTGACCGGCATCCTCTCCAGCGGCGGGGAAGAAGACGGCCAGATCGTCGCTCCCCTGGCATCGGTACAGAAGGCCATGGGCCTTTCCGGCAAAATCGATAGCATCACCGTCAGCGCCATCACCACGCCGGAAAATGATCTCGCTCGCAAAGCGGCGGCCAATCCGAAGAGCCTGTCTGTAAAGGAATATGAAATCTGGTATTGCACCGCTTATGTTTCTTCTATCGCGTATCAGATCGAAGAAGTCATCGGCAACTCCGTGGCTCGTCCGGTCCGTCAGATCGCCGAATCCGAAGGCCGCATCCTAGATAAGACCCAGCTTTTGATGCTCCTCATCACCATCCTGTCCTTGCTCTCTGCCACTATGGGCGTATCGAATCTGGTGAGCGCGAATATCATGGAAAGAAGTAAGGAGTTGGGACTTTTGAAAGCCCTGGGGGCTACGGATATTTCCGTCGTCGTTCTCGTCCTTACCGAAATCTTCATGGCCGGTCTCGTGGGCGGCGTGGTAGGCTACGGCGTGGGACTTGGATTTGCCCAGGTCATCGGCCACGCAGTCTTTGGCTCCTCCATCGCTATCAATTTGGTGGTCGTGCCGATTCTGATGATTCTTTTGGTCTTCATGCTTCTTCTGGGCAGCTTGCCGGCGATTCGTTCGCTCCTTAGCCTGCGCCCGGCGATTGTACTTCATGGCAGGTGATAACGATGAATATGAAACGTTTGCATATGTACCTGACCATGGTGACCAATGCCCTGCTCCGCAGAAAGCTTCGCATGTTCATCGCCCTTTTGGCGGTTGCCATCGGCGCCACCATTATTTCCGGCATGATCACGGTATACAAAGAAGTGCCCGAACAGATGGGCCGCGAATTCCGCGCGTACGGCGCAAATCTCCTGCTCCTTCCTTCCAATGGCAAGGACCACATCGAGGAAGGGGAGCTATCGAAGGTCTATGACCTCATGGGAAATAAGGAAATCGTAGGGAAGGCGCCTTTCCTCTATGAACGCCTTCGTATCAATGAATCTCCAATTCTTATCGGCGGCACCGACTTCGACGAAGTGAAGAAGGTCAGCCCCTACTGGCAGATCACCGGCGAGATGCCTAAGAAAGGGGAGAAGGAAATCCTTCTGGGTTATGAGCTGGCAGAAAAATTCCAGACCAAGCCGGGCGCCCAGGTGGTCCTCGCTTCCGGCGACGGCACGAAGGAGGATTTCTTCACAGTTTCCGGTATCGTCCGTACCGGCGGTAAGGAAGAACAATTTGCCTACATCGATCTCTCTGTGATGCAGGACTTCGTAGGAAAGACCACTTCGATTTCCATGGCCCAGGTATCCATCGTGGCATCGGCCCAGGATCTGGAGGCTTTGGAAAATGAGATGGCTGCGAAATCCTTGGACATTCGTCCCCAGACGGTGAAGCAGATCGCTGCCTCCGAGCAGACCGTCCTTGGAAAGCTCCAGGCACTGGTCCTCCTCGTCACCGTCATCGTACTTCTCCTGACTCTGGTCTGCGTGGGCACCACCATGACCGAAGTCGTTTCGGAGCGTCGTAAGGAAATCGGCCTCAAGAAAGCCCTTGGCGCGACGAATAAAAATATCGCTATGGAATTTTTCGGCGAAAGCTGCATGCTCGGCCTCATCGGCGGCATCATCGGTACCGGTTGCGGCTATCTTTTCGCCTTGGCCGTGGGGCTGAATGTCTTCGGGAGATCTCTTGAGGTGTCCATCCCTATCGCTATCATGTCTATCATCCTTTCTATCATTGTCACCGCTGTAGCGACCATGCTTCCGGTCAGAACAGCTGTGAAAGTCGAACCGGCTATTGTCATGCGCGGGGAATAAGGAGTGTCTTATGAGTCTTTTACAATTAACTGACGTAGGCATGCTCTATGGCGGACGCGTGCCCGCGCTGGAGCATATCAATCTCACAGTAGAAAAAGGAGACTGGCTGGCCATCATGGGACCATCCGGCTCCGGCAAAACCACATTGATGAATATCATCGGCTGCATGGATAAGCACACCTCCGGGGAAGTCATCCTGGACGGCATCAATCTGAATGATATTTCTAAAAACGAGCTGACCCAGATTCGCCGTGACAAGATCGGCATGGTCTTCCAGCAGTTCCATCTGATCCCTTACCTCACGGCTGTGGAAAATCTGATGGTAGCCCAGTACTACCACAGCGTCCCGGATCGCGAAGAAGCTCTGGAAGCTTTGAAGCGGGTGGGCCTCGCCGACCGCGCGGACCATCTCCCCAGCGAGCTTTCCGGCGGCGAACAGCAGCGCGTCTGCATCGCTCGCGCTCTCATCAATTATCCGGTTCTGATTCTCGCCGACGAACCGACGGGCAACCTGGATGAAAAGAATGAACGCCTGGTGATGGATCTCTTCCGTGAGCTGAACGCCGAAGGTCACACCATCATCACCGTCACCCACTCCGACAAAGTCGGCAAAGCGGCAAAGAAAATCGTCATCATCGACCATGGTCATATGAAGAAACCGGAGGAAATGGAATGAAAAAAGCTTTGAAATACGGCGCACTCCTCGCTGCCGGCGCTGCCACCTTGACGATGGCAGGCTGCGGCGATAGCAATGAAGCACCGAAAGCAGAAAATAAAGGCGCCCAGTCTACCTACAAAGCACCGAAAATCGATACCAAAGGCATGCTCGCCAAAGCCAAGGATGGCACCTTTACCGGCAAGAGCGCCCAGAACTCTGAGGGCTGGTACCAGGAGCTCACCATCACCATCGAGAATCACAAAATCACCGCTGCTAAATTCATCGGCTTCAACAAAGATGGATCTATTAAAGATGAAAACTATGGCAAAACCAATGGCGCTATCGAAAATAAGGTGTACTACAACAAAGCCCAGGCAGCCCTGAAGGCCAACACCTCCTACGCCGAAGCTCTCCTGCAGAAACAGGAAGTGAACAAAGTAGACGGCATCTCCGGCGCCACCGAGTCCTACAAAATGTTCTTCGATGCTGCCCAGAAAGCGCTGGAAGCGGCGGATAAGTAAAGATTTTGTAGTCGGTGGTCGGTAGCTAGTAGTCGGTACGCGAGCAGCGTATGAGGCAGTAGGCATTCTACTGTTATTGCCGAGAAATTCCTCGGCGAAAGCGATATGAAAATATTATTGACACTTTCGGTAAGCACGTACTGACTACCGACCACCGACTACCGACTACAAATTTCCGAAACGAGGTGAATCCCATGGTCCTTGACATGTCTTTGAAAGAGGCCTTCTCCCGCTGGCTCGAGGAGGAGGCGCCGGCGAATGAGCAGGTGGGCATCCTGGTGGAGCTTGTCTTTATCGACGATTTCCTGAAGAGAAAGCGGAAGGGGCGCCTTTTCTCCGGAGACGCAGAGAAGGCGCTTCGGCTTGTGGGGGGACTCACCGGCAATCCCACCTTTCACAAATACGTGACAGAGACCATCACCTCGCAGCATAAGGAAATCGACGAATACGCCTCCGGCGAGATCGCTCGCATGAAGACCGAGCAGCTCGACATGGCAGCAGACTACTACTGCCGATTTCTTCGCCGCCGCATCCATGAAGACGCTCCGCCCGTAGCACCCAAGGAAAAAGCGGCGCCGAAAAAGAAAAGCGGCCCTCGCAAAAAATTTCCCGGCCAATCCTTCTACAAGGAAATGAAGGATTTCCTCTCCCTTACCTCCGAAGAAGGAAAAGAGATAAAGGAAATCCTGGAGGCAGAAGGAGAGAGCGCCGTGTGGACCCATCCGAAATGGGATCATCGCTTCAAGCTCGCCCTTTTTACCATGCTTGATGAAAGAGACACCATCGTTCGGTATGAATTTGTGGAAGAAATCCCATTTCTCAAAGAACCGCGCTGGGCGTCGCAGCTGGATAAAACGCTGGCTTTATTGGGAGAAGAAGGACTTGCAGAAAGCCGCGGGGATTTCTGCATGCGCTACATCCCTAAAGAAAAAGGCGACACCCTGCAAACCTTCCTGTGGTCTGTGAAAGATAAAAGAGCGCGAATGATCCTTGACATGCGCCTTGACGGCGAATCTCTCAAAACCATCGGCGATACGCTGTATATCACCAGAGAACGAGTCCGCCAGATCGCCGTTCGCCTTTTGGAAATCCGCCCCGAGCTGGTCGAAGACCGCTGGAAGGATATGTGGATCCTTTACGGCACCCTGGGCCACGACCTTTTCCGTTATCTTTTCAATGTGAGCATGCGCACCGTCAATTATCTCAAAATGGTCTATCCCGCTAAGAAAAGTGCCTGCAGTCGAGAAGACTACCTCTCCCGCGTGGCAGCAGATGAGAGTCTCCCCAAGGACGTGCGCCACCGAGCAGCAAGCCTTCTTCGCTGAAGCTGGTGCCCGTAGGGCGGATGATGGATATTTCTTTGCACTAAAAAAGCGTTCCTTTCGCGGGAACGCTTTTTTGTGCAGTTTTAAAGTTGGGGAATTGATTTTTACCTGCTTCGTCATAGCTAGGAGCTTGGAGCCTGGAGCTTGGAGCTCGCGTGGCGTCAGTAGGCATGCTTTGCGGTAGAGTCTGGGGGACGCGCGTTTACCTATTGATTCAAGACTTCACCGCTAAGAATGGTTACCGGACTCTAGCCGGGCTCCCAGCTCCCAGCTCCAAGCTCCTGGCTATGACGAAGCAGCCAAACGCGTCCCGACCACCGACTACAAAAGCCCACCGAAAAAAGACCTTAGACTTTGACTGGACGAAAGCGGAACTCGGAATCGGTGCCGGTGTTGTCATGTGTACCGAAGTACGGGCATCCTGGGCTA